>CAZQWV010000042.1:0-6921 GCA_964597185.1 uncultured Candidatus Saccharibacteria bacterium | reverse complement strand
GGGCTTGCTGGAGGAACTCTATCTGTTGCTTTTTTTGCTTACGCAATTATTGCCTATAGCCAAGGAAGTTATAACCTCGCAGCATTTTTAGGAGTTACCACTGGGGCTATGCTCGCATTTTTGTGGTTCAATATTCATCCTGCTAGATTTTTTATGGGTGATACAGGGTCCATGGGACTTGGGGTTGCACTTGCTGTTGTATCTTTCTTAACCGGCCAAGTTTTGCTTTTACCTATCATTGGGTTGATTTTTGTGATTGAAGCTGGAAGCTATTTTTTGCAACTGACATGGAAAATATTATTTAAAAAAAAGTTATTTTTATCATCTCCTTTACACCACCATTTAGAAGCTATTGGTTGGATCGAAACAAAAATTACTATGAGATTTTGGATTCTGGCAACTATAAGCAGTATTTTTGGGGTCATAATTTATTTACTAGATAAATAATGTATTCAATACTAATAAAAAAAGCGACTTTAATAGATGGTAGTGGAAACCCTGAACGGGTGTGTGATATTGCTATTGAGAATGACCGGATAATATCTGTTGAACCTGAAATTAAAGGTTCAGCAAAAACTGTTATAAATGCTGAAGGTAAAATTGTTGCTCCAGGTTTTATTGATATTCAAAACCATAGTGATAGTTACTGGCAATTGTTCGACAACCCAGCACTGGAAAGCATGGTTGCTCAAGGTTTTACAACTGTTATTGTTGGGAATTGTGGTGCAAGTCTTGCTCCACTTTTGTCACCACCAGCTTTACTCGCTCTACAAAAATGGCATAACACTGAAGGTTGGAATGTAGATTGGCAAACTTTTGGTGAGTTCGTTTCAACTATGCAAGCCAGAAGGTTTGGTTGCAATGTTGGCTCATTGGTAGGTTACTCAACTTTGAGACGGGGAATAGTAGGGGATGCCAATAGACCGCTTACACCAGATGAACTCGAAATAATGAGAATTGCACTAGAACAAGCCATAGAACAAGGCGGCTTAGGTTTGTCTATTGGTTTGGCATATAGTCATGAAATGCAGACCTCAGAACTAGAGTTATACCAAATAGCACAAGTTGTAAAAAAACATGATGCTCTACTTTCTGTTCACTTAAGAAACGAAGGCGACAGTGTGGCAGACAGTGTTCGTGAAGTTATTGATTTGGCAAGAATATCTGGTTTAAATATCAAAATTTCGCATTTAAAAATTCGTAACCAAGCTAACTGGCCTAAATCTGCAGAAGTTATTGACCAATTAGAAATGGCGTGGCACCAAGGGGTTAACATCCACTATGATGTGTATCCATATACAACAATTTGGCAAATGTTATACAGTTATTTGCCAGCCTGGGCCATTGTTGGTGGTAGAAGCCATTTACTCAAGCATTTAAGTGACCCTACTCAACGTAATAAAATTCTTACTGAGTTAAACAACAATGCCAGTAACTTGCGTAACTTACTAATTACTTCGACATCTGCTGGTTTAAGTGTGGTAGGAAAAACAATTGCTGCTTTAGCAAAAGATATGGAAATTTCTAGTGAAGCTGCGATTTTAAAACTTATTGAAAATGGTGGCAGCGAAGTTTTGGTGTTCGATGACAGCTTAAATCCAGACACAGTTACCGAATTACTAAACCATCCTTTGGGTATTGTCGCTTCTGATGGCGGAGGATTTCCTAAAATGACCAGTGGTAGGTTAGTTCACCCACGATGTTTTGGCACTGCTACAAAGTACTTAAGCGATACAATTAAACAACAAAGCGTTTCTCTTCCTGAAGCAATACGTAAACTAACTTCATTGCCTGCAAAAAAAGTTGGCTTAACCCACAGAGGTCAGGTTGCGGTTGGTTACCATGCTGATATTGTTATTTTTGATCCTGAAAAAATTTCTGACAAAGCAACTTCCACTAATCCTTTTCAGTTCAATACCGGAATTGAGACTGTGTTGGTTAATGGAGAAACGGCAGTAAAGAATGACACTCCATTAAAAACCTTGACCGGTAAATTTATTAGCAAAGCATAATTTATGACCATTGACTGGTTAAAAGACAAAGCCATAGGGATTCTTGGTTACGGCCGTGAAGGACAAAGCGTGGCCCGTTACTTAACCAAGCACGGGATAACACCCGTGCTATTTGATATTGACGCAAAAAATGTTCAAGACTCTGGGTATGAATACTTTTCTGGAGATACTTACTTAAACAATCTGGTTAAAGTAGAGATACTATTTCGAAGCCCTGGGTTTTGGAGGTTAGATAAAAAACTAATTGAATATGAATCTCACGGTGGCATAATAACTAGCCAGACGCAATTGTTTTTTGAAAATTGCCCATGTCCAGTAGTCGGAGTTACAGGCACTAAAGGAAAAGGCACTACCACTAGTCTGGCATATGATATAGCTAAACGGTCAGGGAAAAATGCATTTTTAACAGGAAATATTGGTTTAACTGAGCCTTTAGACTTTTTAGATTCACTGCACCAAAGCGATATTGTCTATTACGAACTATCTAGCTTCCAATTACAAGATTTGAATATAAGCCCGCATATTGGTGTGGTTCTAATGGTTACAGCAGATCATTTAGACCAACACAGTTCACTGTCTGAGTATCACGAAGCTAAACAGTCGATTGCTGTATTTCAATCAGATAATGATTTTGTCATTATTAACAAAGATTTTCCTGCTTCCATTAATATTGGAGCTCAAGGCAAAGGAAAAAAACTTTGGTATGGAACTAGCAAAATTGAATCTGGCATTCAACTTGAAAAAGATTGTATTAAAATTGTGAATTTGCAAAACTATGGTTTAGAAAATCAAACTCTCATTACCCTAGAAGAGGCAGGTTTAAGAGGCGAGCATAATTTACAAAATATTGCAGCAGCTTGCCTTACAGCCATTGTTCAAGAGTTTCCAATTCAAACCATTAGACAAGCTGTAAAAGAATTTACTGGGTTAGAGCACCGTTTAGAATTTGTAATTCAAAATAAAGGTGTAAAGTTCTATAATGACTCATTCTCAACCAATCCAGAAACTGCTATTGCTGCTATTCGTTCGTTCCCAGAGCCATTACATATTATTTTAGGTGGTTCTGACAAAAATCTAGACTATACTGAACTGGCAGCAGAAATTAAAAATAACTCTAACATAGCAAGCATAAATTTAATTGGTGAAATTTCAAAGAAAATTGAAACCAGTTTGCTCCAAGCACAAGTACAAGAAAGTAAAATCAATTCCATAGATGGTGGTCTGGAAGCTGTTTTTGAAATTCTAAAAAATATAAGCAAACCTGGTGATGTTGTACTACTCTCTCCAGCAACAGCGTCTTTTGATATGTTTCCCAATTATAAAGCAAGAGGACAAAAATTTAAGGACTTAGCAAAAGCATGGTAATGAACATGTTTAAAAACAAAGGTAAGGGCAGAGTAGACTATCCGATGCTAATAATATCTGGACTTTTATTGTTGTTCGGACTATTGATGCTTTACTCTGCTTCAACAGTTATATCATACAAAAATTTTGGAACAACAAATTATTTCTTTTACCAACAATTATATGGGGCCGGTTTAGGCTTAATTGCGCTCATTGTGTTCATGAAAATGGACTATCATTATTGGTTAAAATTAATTCCATTCATTTTAGCAGGGAGTTTAATTGCTCTGTGTATGGTTAAAATTCCAGGATTAGGATTCTCTGCTGGTGGTGCAACCAGATGGTTAAGTATTGGTCCTATTTTTTTTCAACCAGCTGAAGTAGCAAAGCTAGCTATTATTTTGTATACAGCTAGTTGGTTAAGTAAGCCAGTGTTAGGTAAAGGGTTTTGGCATGAATATTTTCCCCCAGTATTTATTATTGGGTTGTTTTCACTATTGATATTATGGCAACCAGACTTAGGTAGTGTATTAGCTTTATCTGGACCAGCTTTCATTATGCTATTTGCTGGGGGTGCCAAAATGAAATACCTAGCTTGGACAGCTGTGGCTGGAGTAGTTGGATTGCTAGCGCTTATAAAATTAGAGCCTTATCGTCTTAGACGTATAACCACTTTTTTAAATCCAGATATTGATCCTACTGGAATTTCTTACCAAATCAACCAAGCTCTGCTGGCTATTGGTGGTGGTGGATTGTGGGGTTATGGTTATGGTTTTTCCAGGCAAAAGTATAATTATTTACCTGAAGCCATTGGGGACTCTATGTTCGCAGTCATAGCTGAAGAGCTTGGGTTTTTTAGAGTTTTAGGAATAATTGCTCTATTTGTTTTGTTTGCTATTCGAGGAATACAAATTGCCAATAGAGCACCAGATACATTTGGTCGCATATTGGCCATTGGACTTACTGCCAGTATAACCATGCAAGCCATTATCAATATTAGCGCTATTATAGGATTGGTTCCACTAACAGGTATAACTTTGCCATTCTTTAGCTACGGCAGCTCTTCATTAATAATAGTGCTGGTAGAAGTAGGTATTTTACTTAATATTTCTAAGCAAAGAGCATGAGACTAAGAAAAAAGTCTTTACGGCTTTATGTTTATCATAATAGGTATCAAGAACTAGAGGACAAACACAGCAAAAAAAGTCCTGGTATTTTAGAATTACTATTTAATATTTGCTATTATACCGGGCTTACTGTTATTTACACATTATTTTCTCCTGTTTTACTAGTTTTAGCTTTATGGAAGAGATTAGTATTTGACTTGTCTTCAACAAAATCTCGTTTAAACAAAAAAGTTCATAACTTATTTCATGCTACTAAATGGCGTGCTAATTTAGCGCTATTCTTGGTTTTTTGCATTCTAACTTTTGGTTCATTACAATCTTTGCTACTCATATCGGAAGGGCAAAAAATTAAAGGGAGAGTTTTGGGTGATGCTAATTTAGGCATTCAATCACTCACAGCTGCAGGCCAATCTTTGCAAAATGATAATGGCGAGCAGGCACAAATTCATTTTGAACAAGCATTGAAAAATTTTGGCAAAATTCAAACAGAATTAGAAAACAACGGCCTGTTGTTAAACAGTATTTTTAAAGTGGTTCCTCAGAGACAGGATGCCAATAAACTAACTGAAGCTGCCAGGCTGGCTACAGAGAGCGGTATAGAAGTATCAAAAATTTATAATATTACTAAAAACCTAAAATTTAGCCCTCAAGGAATTGAAGGTGGAGGTGAGAATGGGCAAAACATAGTCGTCCTCATGGAAGGATTTACCAACATAAGTCGAAAAGTTAACTTAATTACTAGTTTGTTATCTGAAGTTGACCCGAATATTATCCCTTCCGATAAAAGACCAACCTTTTTAGCAATGCAGAGCCAATTGAGCACCATCAAACAAAACATTTTGGTGTTTACTGACCTTACAGATTTAATATCGACAATTTTACTAGAACAAAAAGAAGTACTAGTAATGTTTCAAAATAACAATGAGTTAAGGCCAACTGGTGGATTCTTGGGAACTTTTGGAGCAATGAAACTAGATAAAGGAGTTATAAATAAATTACACATTTCTAGTATTTATGATTTAGATGGCCAGTTAAAAGAACTTATAAATCCACCGCGACCAATGTATGCGGTAAACGACCGTTGGTTTTTGCGAGACTCTAACTGGTTTTTCGATTTCCCAACCACTGCCAAAAAAATGATTGAGTTCTACGAAAAAGAAGGTGGTACAACTCCTAATTTAGTAATTGCTTTAACTCCAACCATAGTAACAGATTTATTGCAATTAACCGGTCCAGTATCTGTACCAGGTTATTCTACAACCTTAACAAGCGAAAACTTTATCGAGATGACCCAGTTAGAAACTTCCGTAAAGTACGACAAAAAGGTAAATAAACCCAAGCAATTCTTAGCAGATTTCTTTCCTATATTTTTACAACGAATTTCCAGCTTAGAAGGGGACAAAGGCATAGAAGTCTTAAAAGCATTTCACAGAAATTTATATAATAAGGAAATTTTACTTTATGCCAACAATGAGCAGCTACAAAACAAAATTGCTCAATTTAATTGGTCTGGTCAAATTAAAAATACAGATAAAGATTATTTGGCTATTGTTAGTGCAAACTTAGGAGGCACCAAAAGTGATTTAGAAATAACTCAGGAAGCTGGCCTACAAACAGAAATAGATAACAAAGGTGCTATTCTGAATACTTTAACAATTACTAGAGAAAATACTTTGCCAGATAAAGAAGGGTTGGAGAATATTAGTTTTATTCGAATTTTGGTACCTGAGGGTTCTGAACTAGTAGAAGCAACTGGTTTCTCAGTATCTCCATTACCTACAACAATTACTCCCAAGGGTTATGATGATGTAGATGTTCAGCTATGGGAGGAAGGCTCCCTGCAAGATATTGGTTCTGGTACTCTCATTGGTAAAGAAGCTGGAAAAACTTTTTTTGGTAACTGGTTAATACTTAAGGGCGGCGAGAAAAAATCTGTTACTATAAAGTATAAAATACCAACAAAAATTGGTAGTCTTGATAGATATAGTATGTTATTTCAAAAACAGCCAGGAGTAGCACCATATAACTTTACCCATACTATTAAACATGATAATAGGATTGCAAAATGGCTAAGTAAACCTTTAAGCGGTAGTAGTAATTATGACTCTATGTTTTCTAGCATCACTGATAAAGATCAGATATATGGTTTAATTTTAGAACTCCAGTAACAATATGTTTAAACTACGAATTTTAGATGACAATTTTTCAATAGGCAAAGCCACTGCAATAATTGCAGCTTTGACAATAGTATCCAGACTGTCTGGTTTTGTTTTAAAGTTGTTTCTAACCAAAACTTTTGGTGCAGGTGATACTTTAGATATATACCTTACAGCTTTCCGTATTCCAGATATTCTGTATAACTTCCTTATTCTAGGTACGCTTAGTGCTGCTTTCATACCTGTATTTGGAGATTTTTTAAGAAAAGATAAAACTGAAGC
>CAZQWV010000041.1:0-7188 GCA_964597185.1 uncultured Candidatus Saccharibacteria bacterium | reverse complement strand
GAAGTTCGCTGCCGCGGTTAGTGTTGAACAGAGCTTCAAGCTCTGGAACGAAATTTTTCGCTTAAGTGAAAGACTGCCGGCAATGGAGAAAGACCGCTTCGACAAGTGGTTTGAAAAGCTCCCGCCGGAACAGTCGGAAAAACTGTTTTCGTATCTGGATGGTGCCAGCGATGATGAAATTAAAACCTTCATTGGCAAACACCCCAGCGATATGAATTCGGTTCTTGGACGGGTGGTAGCCCCGAAAAAAGCTACTCCGTGGACGTATTTGCGGGTCCGTAAGCTCACGAAAGAAGATGCTGTGTTGGACAGAAAAGTCCAGACGTTTCTGAAGTTCGTGAAGAACAAAGACAAAGACAACTTCCAAGAGAACGAGAAGAAGTTTTGGGGCGGCGTAGTTCACTACCTGTCTAACCCGGACGACTTCAAGTTTCTCATGGAGATGTCAAACGACGAAATCATTGATTTTCTGAGATTCAATCCCGAACCGATGCCGAGTTTGAAAGAGGCGTATGAACGGATTGAGAAACTTTGGGAAGAAGGCACGCCGTTGCGTAAGGCATACGACACAGTGGCAGCGAAAATGCCGGAATTACCTAAAAGTTTTCAGGAAGTCAAAACAACGATCCAAGACTCCGCTGCATTCCAGGCTGTTGACGAGAAATTGGCAGCAGACGGATCGGTGGATAATTGGCTCAAACAGAGGCGCGAGAAAGCACAAGCTCGCATAAACAAACACAAAAGGAGATAGCAGTTATGTTAGAAATGGTATTAATGACGTTATTTGGTGTTGGGACAGGTATCTTGAGCTTGTCGCAGAATGCTCGTGACAGGTTTAACGATGCTCTCGAAACCCTCGGCTTGGAAGCACATGCTTTGGCACTCGATGTCAAAGCAGCTTTCCGCAAATTCGTAGTCGGAATGATGGTAATCCTGACGGTTTACATTGTCATTCTAGTCGGGTCCATCATTATTGGGTATCAATGGGTGACTTTTGTGGCTCTTCTGATGCTCGCTATTTTGATGGCACCATTCATTTACGTTTTCTACCTCGGAAGTTTGGTGCTGGACGGTGCTGCTTCCGATTCGGTCAAGAAGTTCGGTCAAACCTTGGCGAACATCAAGCCTGTCTTAGAGCCGTCAAAAGAATGGTTCAACGATGGTGCTGGCAAGAAAGTGGTCGGCGGCATAGCTTCCATTTTCCTATTTGCCTTTAACTTGGTTTACATTCTGCCGGCGTTGACCTTGAAAGCCACAGGCGTTGCCGTAATTGGTGCTACCAACTTGTCCAAAGAGTTCTCTAAGGCAATGTGGTGGCTATCGCGTGCAGTGTCCTATGTGATGATTTGGGTAATGCTCATTTTGTCATTGCAGTGGTTCGGGTTCATGGTCGGCACGGACTTGGTAGATATGTGGACTCTGGCCACCTTTGGCTTAATGCTTTTGGTGTATCTGCCGGTTGCTCGTATGTTGGATTGGGTTATTGGAATGGTCGGAATTCCGGCTTTTTCAAGTGCCTTACCAGCAATACTGGCGTTGGTGTTTTTGGTCCTTGCCTTGTTTGCCTACAAGTCGCCGGCAATTGCCAATGGCGTTAAAGGCACAATTGAGGTCATGCACGACCATACCGCTCAGGCTTTGAATCTTGGTGTGGGGGACAGCAAAACGTCCAACTACACCAAATACAAAGTTATTAAACCAATTCTGGTTACTTACAAGAAAGTCGGGAATAAGTATGAGCCGGTGCAAAAAGCTACCGATGCTCAGAATCCGATTTTCAAAGTTGGTAGCAAAGGGGTTTTCCCGGGCGGAGTTATGGCTCCAATTAAGGACTCCAAAGTCCCCGGTGGTTTGACGCAAATTTACCCTGTTTCCGACGATCCGATTTCGGCTGAAACGGAAATGGTGAATATTGAGTCGGCAACCGACAAATACATCTGGGTCGCCAGTGACGCGGTGGCAGTAAGTGATGGGTCAAGTAGCAGTTCTGTCGGTGAAGAACCCGAAACACCCGCAGGTTGGAAGGAAATTGGCAGAGGAGAAGTGGATGTCAGTAAGCAGTTTACAGACATCGGTTCTCATTCTGGCAAAGTCCTTATTCAGCTATGGGGCAAAGCTACTATTGACAGCACTGGACCGCAAAATGGTCCTCAAGGACAGGCTGGGACAAAATCCCATTCGCATTACCCTGTGCCAGGCGCTCCTTTCTTTTCGGCAATTTTAAAAGCCGGAGAGCAAAAGACGTTTCTGGGAAGTAATGCAGAATTCAACTTTTCGCAGCCCACTCAGCTGTCTATCGGTCCAAACGATGACGGCGGCGAGACAGGAAGCGGATTTGCCGATAACAACGGCTTTTGGAAATACAAAATTTCAGTGCCACAATAAAGGGGGGCATATGAAAAGTTTAATCGTAGACAGAGGCAGAGATCCGTAGAAAGTTCGCAAGAACGATCGAAAGGAGACCTGCCTCTTCTTTTTGTTTAAATTAATTTTAATTGAGGTTTTTTGTTATACTTAACTATATTATTTAAATATCCGATGATTGCTGTAATCTTGCCTACTTATAACGAAGTTGGAAATATTGGTAAAGTCATTCAACAATTAGACAGGGTTTTGCCAAAAACCAGTCTAATTATTGTTGTAGATGATGGTTCCCCAGATAGAACTGCTGATTATGTGGAAACCTTAAAAATTAACAACAGGTTGCATGTAATAAGAAGGAATAAAAAACAAGGCTTAGGCACTGCTATAATATGCGGCATGAAAGTTGCCATAGATAATAAAGCAGAGGCTATAATAACACTGGACGCTGATTTATCTCATGATCCTGAAGTTATATTAAATATGCTTTCGGACTTGGGTTTAGGATACGATTTAGTTATTGGTTCTCGTTATGTATATGGGGCAGATGTAAGGAAAATAAAAATTCACAGAATGACAATCAGCAAGATTGCCAATATTTTGATTTCATTGTTTTTAGGAGTGCCTGTTTTGGATGCAACTTCAGGCTATAGAATATATAAAACTAGCAGGCTCACTGAGATAGATTTAGAACTAATTAGGAGTAAAGGGTATAGTTTTCAATGGGAGATGTTGTATATATTATTAAATAAAGGAATTTCGTTTAAAGAAATTCCAATTGATTTCAAAATCAGAGCAAGTGGAAAATCCAAATTAAACATAACTGAAATATTTAATTCCATAAGACTTTTGTTTTTTTATACTGTAATCTCAAAAATATTAAAATGATTAAAATTTTAGATTGGCTGAAAGTAAAATGGTATATAATTTTTATAATTGCCATTGCTGGTTTTGCTTTAATTTTAAGCAATGCACCATATTTTTATGGTTGGATGTCATCCCCAGAGGGTTTAGTATACATACCGAGCAGGTTTAATAATTATAGTGATACCTCTACTTATTTAGCGTGGTTAGAGCAGGCCAGGCAGGGCAAAATTTTATTTGAGGTTTTGTATACAACAGAACCTCAGAATGCAGGGCTGTTTCACCCTGTGTTTCATATTTTGGGGTTAATAGCAAATATATTAGATATTTCTAACTATTTAGTTTATCAGATGGCTAGAGTCGTAGTAGGAATTGTATTATTTGTAATAGCTTATTGGTTTATTTGTAAATTTTTTACAAGAATCAGCCATAGGACTCTTGCTTTTGCAGTTTTTTGTTTAGGTTCAGGTCTTGGCTGGTTATTCGGCCCATATTCTGTTGATATGATTCAGTCTGAATCTACCAATTTTCTCAGTGTTTATGAATCCTTGCTGTATCCCATAACTCTTTCGTTGATGATGGTGGCTATTATTATTTTTTTATATAGTCGAAAAGATGAAGTTGTTTTGAAAGGTCTCAAGACAGGAATAATTGGTAATCTAGTTGCTTTAGTACATACACATGATTTTATTATACTAAGTGGGGTTTTGGGTCTGTATACAACATTCTTTTATTTTAAAGAAAAACAAAAAGATTACATTAGGGTTTATTTATACTATGTTTTATTTTCATTTCCTGCAGTACTATGGCAAGCGTATGTATTAAATAAAAATTCCATTTTAGGAATGTGGGCTACTCAATTAACCAATTTTCCATCTACTGATTGGCTTTCATATGTCACAGTATACTTTTTATTAATATTGTTTTGTATTTTAGCTTGGATTGTAATATATAGAAGAGGTTGGACAAGGTTATATATATTTATTCTATGGATATTGTTTGTAATCATTGCATTGTATAATCCTATTACTTCCAGGTTTCAACAAAAATTGTCTTTAGGTATATTTATTGCATTTTCTATGTTATCATCCGTAGCTATAGTATGGTTAATTGATAATATAAATTACAGAATATTTAAATATGGTTTTGTAGTTATGACTCTCTTGGTTTTGATGCAAACAAACATTTATATTATTTATAAAGATATTCAGACTATATCATTAAGACCCAGGGAACTATATACTGAACAAGATACTGTAAAAACTTTGGAATGGATTAAAAAAAAGACTGATCCAAGTTCAATTGTGTTAGCAGGCCCAATAACAAGTAATCTTATACCAGCTCTTACTGGCAGATTTGTATTTTATGGTCATTACGACCAAACTGTAAACTATTGGTCAAAAAAAAATCAAGCCGCGTTAGTGTTCACAAGGTTAACTGATAATCAATCTAATCTTTATAAATGGTTAACTATGAATAAAATAGATTATATATTGTATAATTCAGAAGTTAGTCAACAAACACAATTACCAGACTCAGATTTTTTAACCATTGTTTATAGCCAAGGTAATAATTATTTATATAAGGTCAAATAATGTTGTTCAAACCCGTTAGCTATACCACTCTCATTTACTTTGCCTTTGCCCTTTTTGTGGTGGGCTTTTTTTCGTTGATGCAGTTTGTGCCCTCCGCAGGGTTTGCTGACCCAGATGGGTTTTACCATGCTGGCATGGCTAGGCTCATGGCTGAGGGTAAGGCAGCGGGGGAGTTTCCTTGGGCGTATTTTTCTACTTTGCGCGAGCAGTATGGTAACCAGCATTATATCTACCATTTGTTGTTACGTCCTTTTACTTCAACTGTAGGTATGCATGTATCGGTGGTGTTGTTTTCTTCTGCTATGGTGTTTGGGTTGGTGTGGTTGCTGCATAAGTTGGGAGTGAGATATGCTTGGGCTTGGGGATTGTTTGCTATGGGTTCTTCTATAGATTTTCTGTTTCGCATAAATGTTGTAAAAGCAAATACTTTATCTTTACTGTTGTTATTTGCTGCTGTGTGGCTTCTAGTCAAAAAGAAATATGTGTGGCTACTGCCTTTGTCCGCTTTGTTTGTTTGGGTCTACGGCGGGTTCGTTTTCTTGCCTGCTATGGCAGGAATTTATTTGGTAAGTTTTCTGGTCCCGCACAAGAAAATTCAGGTTAAACCCATGCTATGGGTAGTTGCTGGGATTGCTATAGGGTTAATAATCCATCCGCATTTTCCAGATTTAGCAACGCATTTGTATTATCAGCTATTCCAAAGCGGCTTGGGGGCAGGACTTCATGTTCCTGTGGGCAATGAATGGAACCCTTATGGTTTGCCAGAACTCATTTCTTCCAATGGGTTGGCTATATTATTATTTGTAATTGCTTCAGCTATTTCAGTGGTGGAATTCGATAGGCTGCGCAAAGAAAACCCTAACCAAGCTGTGGCTGTGTTATTTTTATGGCTAACTTCAGTATTCATGTTATTGTTGTCTGTGCGTAGCCGCAGGTTTGTGGAGTATTCAGCTCCTTTCTTAGTCATATTTTCTGCATATAGTTTACGTCACGCATTAAGTGAGAATGCTTGGGTTTATGTGAAAGATGCTTGGCAAATGTTGCATGTAAAAGCTGTTACCATGCTAATGGCTGGCATCATTGTTATCGTTATGCTTTTTAATGCTACAAAAGTTTGGCAATGGCTGGATGCTGCAACTTCTCCAGAAACTTTGCGTGGTAGCGCACAATGGCTTGCTAGCAACACTAACCCTGGCCAAATAGTGTTTAACACTAAGTGGGACGACTTACCTCAACTGTTTTACTGGAACAGCCACAATTACTATATTATTGGGTTGGATCCAACTTTTTTACATGTTTACAGCCCAGAGCTGTATTGGAAATGGCGGCAACTAGCAGACAATGACCCAGCAAAATTTAATAACAGTTATAACGAGCTCCGCCAGATTTTACAAAATGACTTTCAAACAAAATACATAATTTTAGAAAATGGCAGAGATAGCGCTTTGAAAGCATTTTTGGACTCTAATAGTTCACAAGGTGCAGCGCAAGCATATTCAGACGAGTTTAGTTCAGTCTACATTATTGATTAGCTTGACACAGTAATAATGGCTAGGGTAAGAGGTTTCTCCACACCACGCGGTTTGCTCTTTTATTGTTGTTGTGTTATAGTATAGGTGTTAATTTACATTAGTTCTGAAACAGAAACAAAAATTCAATTATGGATAAGACAGCAAATTTGGCTTTAATCTTGCAAATGATTGAGGCTGCAGAAAAAAATATTCAATCTGCCAAGCAACTTCTTCGAGAAGGTGCTGTTGGCGGCGTTAAGCGCCCTGTTAATAATGAAGCTTTTATGGAAAAAGCTCGCAGTCTTGGCATTTCCGAAGAGGGTAAAGTTATTGAAGGTGTTTTTGATGGGCAAAACATGATTGGCCCAGACAATAAACAGTATCCAGTACCAGCCAACTATGCTTCTAAAAGCAAGTTAGTAGAAGGTGATGTATTGAAACTTACTATTGCAGATGACGGATCTTTTATTTACAAACAGATTTCCCCAGTTGAGCGTCGCAAAATATTGGGCATGCTTATTCAGGATGATAAAGGAGATTATCAGGTAGTTGCTGAAGGTAAGCCATACAAAGTTTTGTTAGCTTCACTAACTTACTTTAAGGCTGAGGCTGGAGATGAAGTTACTATTGTTATTCCTGAAGGCACAGATTCGCAATGGGCAGCCGTGGAAAATGTCATTAAAGCAGGTTCTGGCTCAGATACTGAATTGGGTTCCATGGATGACTCCGGTATGGACACCATGACCAGACCCGAAGATGAAGAATTTTAATATATGGCAAAAGCACCAGTAACAGTAGAAGATGAGTCCATAGCACCTGGTGCTTTGGAACAGTTTTTAAATAATAAACCAATTGTA
>CAZQWV010000040.1:0-7223 GCA_964597185.1 uncultured Candidatus Saccharibacteria bacterium | reverse complement strand
ATAGTTCAGATTCTGCCAGCCAACAAGTATTGGAAATTAGTATTCCAGATGGTGGTTTGAACGCTTTTACGTTCACTTTTGGCTAACTGGTTAAAATACATCTGATATACCCAACTCAATTCACGACCCAAATTTCACCACCCAAGCCTCACGACCCATCACTCATGACCCATGACCATAGAGAATAAAGTTAAAGAATATAGAACCAAGCTCAATATTACCCAAGAAGAATTGGGAGAAGTTTTAGGGGTGTCTAGACAAACTGTGATTGCTATTGAAAAAGGGAATTACACCCCTTCATTGTTGCTTGGTTTACAGCTGGCAGAATATTTCAAAGTTGAATTGAAACATTTATTCTTTTTAAAAAAGTGATACAATAACTTTATGAAAATACTGCTTTACTACATAGCTTTACTTGTGTTCATTGCTCTACTAGCTGGGTTTATGATTGCTAAAAACCAAAGCCCTATGACAATGCCGGAAATGTTTGGGTTGTGCGCTGCATTAGTACTTTACGCTGCAGGTATGTCTTTAGTAGGGGAGGGTAATACTGTAGATGAACGGGAAACTGCCCACCGCTATACTAGTGCTAGAATTGCGCTAATTGCAGGAACTGGGTTTTTAAGCATTGCTGTTATCTATCAGCTTTATACTCACCAGCTAGATTATTGGTTACTAGCAGGTTTAATTGTCATGAACTTAGCTAAAATAGTTAGCCTCATTTATTTGAATTACAAACGGTAAAGTAAATTGTTGTGTATTATATACACACAATAAAACCGCATAAATAAGCCAAGTATATTGACATTTTTGTTAAAATATGCTATAATATAGTAAAATTAACTATTTTGAAACCAATGAAAAAACTAATTCTAGGGCTGTTTGTTGCAGCTGTTGTGCTAGCACCTTTCCAGCAAGCCAATGCAGGAACATTTTTGGAGCTAGTTACTCCTAATGGCGGTGAAAAATATACTGCTGGCCAAACCATCAATATCAAATGGAAAACCACCATACCAAAAGATGGACAAATTGGAGCTTCGTTATTGAAGCTTAAAGGCACTGAGTGGTCTACCGATGGCGACTACTATAATTATGTTGAAACCACCTATCCAATTTATTTAGACAACTATTTGAATACTGGAAGCAGTGCTTGGCCTATTCCATATAACCAACCTGAAGGTTACTATGTAGTTGAGTTGTCAGCATACTACTCTCAGCAATTTGATAATATTTCTGGTACTGACCATTCTAGCAAGCCATTTCGTATTATGACTGGTAAAGTTTCTAGTGCTGCTCCGGTTATAACTGGCATTACTCCAAACCCTGTGTTTACTGGACAAGAAGTTATACTAACTGGGTCTAATTTTAAGTCTAGCAATAAAGTATTTATGCGCATGTTGGGTAACGACATGTACGGCAATATGGAAATTTACAATGCCAAGACTGTTGGACGTAATACCATTACTTTTACAATAGACCAGCAGATTACAGCAGGTAAATATGAAGTATTTGTAGAAAATACTGCTGGTTCCAGCAAGCCTAGTTCTTTAATTGTGGCAGAATCTCCTATAACTCCTTTTCCTTCTATAGAAAACATTACCCCACAACGTGGTGGCCCTGGTACAACCATTACCTTAACTGGTAAAAATTTTACTGCTGAAAATGATATAAATTATTACACCAGCTTTTATGGTCCTTGGCCAATAGCCGAAGACCAACCAGCTGCTAAGGATGAAATGGCAGTAGGCGGCACTAGTGAATATGGCAGTGCTGGCGATGACAGCAGTAGTAGTGATGATAAATATATTATGCCACCATATCCAAATACCAGCGGTACCATTACCGGAGTAAAAAGCAGCAATGGATCAACTTTGCAATTCCAATTACCAGAAGATGTAACCACCCCCGGCATCTACACTATTAGCGTTTATAACGAAAAAGGTTATAGCGGCGAAGCTTACTTTACTTTATTGGATACATCTTCAACTGCAGCTCACCCAGCTGGAACCAATGTTCGTGGCCCAGATGGTACTATCTACTTCATAGATGCAGGAAACACTCGCATGCCTTACACCTCTGCTGCGGTGTTCAATTCATATAAGTTCAACAGATGGGAAGATGTGCTACCAGCTAACCAAGCAGATATGGAACTGCCTTTAGCAAAATATATTCCTCTTGGCTCATCTCAAGAAACCACTTATTTTGTTCCTCCACGCTCCGGGTCTTTATTTAAAGACAAAGGCACAGTATATTTAATAAATTATGACCAAAGAACTCCATTTGCTTCCGCCAAAACTTTCACTTCTGCTGGGTACTCTTTTGCTAACGTGGTAGATGGCAACACTTCGTACATGGTAACTTTAGTACCATACACTTCCGCAGACCAAGCTCATCCTGAAGGAACATTGGTAAATGAAAATGGTGTTATTTACGTAATGAAGGGTGGCTATAAAATGGGCTTTCCGAATATGGCTACTTTCACCTCTTGGGGCTACTCAGTAAATGATATAGTTCCAGCAAATAGCAGTGATGCCAAAATTCAAGTTTCTGGCGTGGTATCTAATAGAAACCCAGGACAATTAAATTTATAATTTAATATTGTTTTTAAAAGATAAAACGCCTCAATTTTGGGGCGTTTTTGTTTTACACAGGACTACCCTTGTACCTGATAAAACTAGTGTATAATGTAGGTAGATAGATCTTATACAATGGAAGGGGGTGAATTACGTTGAAAGCATTAAATATGTTAGCATTAGTCCTAGTTGTAGTTGGAGGTTTGAACTGGGGTTTGGTAGGAGCCTTTAACTTTAACCTTGTAGATGCAATTTTAGGCAGCATGCCTTGGCTAGAAAACTTGGTCTACATTGTCGTAGGTCTCTCAGCTATTTTGGTTGCAGCTACTCAATTTGGTTCCAAAGGTAATACTACCTCCGGCCAAATGTAGTTTTATATTAAAATCAAACACCGCGTAAGCGGTGTTTTTTAATTGAGCAATTTTGCTATTCCTAGAGCAGTGCCATCGTAAGTGACTTGCCGTTTGAAAGTTCCAATTTTATCTTGCTTAAGTAGTTCGAATAAGACATTACTTTGGCTTATACCTCCATCTATGAGTATGGTTTTGGGTTTTGTTGGGAGTTTTGCTAGCAGCTCGGAAGTTTGCTGAGCTAATTTAATCAAAATTGGTTTCAGTTTCTTTGGGTACTTCAAATACTTTGAAACTTGTTCAGCACTTTTTTCTATTTTAGCTTCAACAATGTATGAGTGACCAATTTTTTTAGGAACCACTGTGGTGTAGAAGTTAGTGTAAGTTTTAAATTTTGGTAAAACCTGAGCAACAAATGTACCAGTGCCAAATGTTACTTTAGTATTGCCAGTCTTAACCCCAGCAGCAAAGGTGCTAGATTGCTGGTCGCCGCAAACAGCTCGGATAGGTAAGGGGAAACCCAAAATTTTTGAATCTAGTTCTCCATAATTAGACCTAGAGTGCAATACTTTTGGTAACCAAGACTTATTTACCTGGAAAATGTCTAATAGTTCTTTATCCCATTTTAAAGTTTTAACATTGAGAAGCAACGTTCTGGAAGCATTGGTTATATCTGTAACATGAGGATGCTTTGGATTTAAATTCCAAATTATCCATGAATCTAAAGTGCCAAATAGTAATTTGTTTCTTTGTGCTAACTGTTTAACTTTGGGTGAGTTTTGTAGTAACCAAGCCATTTTAGAGCCAGAGAAATAAGGTTCTAGATGCAATCCAGTTTTCTGTTGTATTTTTGTGCCATGAGCTGCTTTCTGAGTAGCACACCAGTTTTTGGTACGTGAATCCTCCCAGACAATGGCTGGCCCAGCAGGTGCCCCTGTAGTTTTATGCCATGCTACAATGGTTTCTCTTTGGTTGGTTATGCCAAAACTGTGGAACTGCGAAGGTTTTATGGCAGAATTTTTTACAGCTTGCTTTAAGACAATAAGGCTTTTGCGTAAGATTTCTGTTGGGTTTTGCTCTACTTTTGCCCCTGAAACTGTTTTATTCAACTTCAAATAGGATTTAGTTATGACGTTATATTTTTGGTCAAAAACCAAACCTTTTACTCCTGTAGTACCAATATCTAAAACTAAAAAATAACGGTTAGCCATGGTTTATATATTGTACAAAAAGCTTTTTAGCAGTTTTCTTGTTGTTAGCAATTCTATGGAGCAAGCCAATAATAGGGAAATGTGCTTTATGTTTGCTCAATCTTCGCCAAACCATATCTATGGAGTTCATGCCTTCGCTGTTTAAGCTGCAACTCCCATGGGTTATGAGTTCTTGTCCTGTAGAGAAATGAGTTGAGTCTGTGCTAGATCCTGTAGCTATGAGGTCGCCTAGTCCTGCTAGTCCAACATAGGTTTCAGTTTTGCCGCCCAATGCTTTTGGTAAAGACCTCATTTCTTCTACCATGTGAGTTATAAGCCAAGCTCTAGTGTTATGACCAACTTTAATGCATTCGGCCATGCCCAAAGCTATAGCATAAACATTTTTCACAACCCCTGCTAGGGAAGCTCCGGCAATATCTGTGGTGTGTTGCAATTGGAAGAACTTTGCAGAAATAGTTTGTTTTAATTGTTCATAAAGTTTTCTGTTGCTGCAACCCAAAATACCAATAGTAGGTTGTTTTGCCATTATTTCTTCAGCTAGCATGGGTCCAGCAAGTACCCCAATTTGATTAGCTTTAAAATGCAATCCTAAAAATTCTGCTGTGGTATACCCTTTTGGTTTGCAAACCCCTTTAGCTAAAGAGACTACATAAGTTTTGTTTGAAACCAGTTTAGCTAACTTCGGCACAACTTCAATAATTGCCCAAGAAGGGATACACAGAAAAACCAAATCCGCGTTAGCGACAGTTTCTTCCATAGTGTTGCGGTTATATTGGGTTTTGTCTCTATCCCAAATGTGAACTATGTTTTTGGGAAAAAGAGTTACTATAGCTTGGCCAATTTCTCCCCCACCGATAATGGCGATTTTTCGAATTGCCATAAATTAGATTTTAAAAATTTGATACAAATTAAAAGCTACAGCGGAGTTTACCATGACAGCTCCTGTAACCAAAGAATAGTCATCGTAGTAAATACCTTTAATAAATAAAATGCATTGCACCACAAAAACTGCAACAGGCAAGACATAGGAAACATTGGTGGCGCTTTGAGCTTTGCGTATAATCCAGCCTTGGTGCCAGTATCCACTAGCAACCACCATCCAGCATACAATAAGGACCATGCTCCAAATGTTTTGTGCAGTCCAAAAACCACCAATATTGGCTAATAAATAATAGACTACAAAAGTGCCGCTACCAACAAAAGCAAACCCTAACAAAACTTCCCATAAAATATGTTTCTGTTTTTTACCCATATAATTAAATAATTAACAAACCAATACTGCTTGCTAAGATAATGAGCAAAGCCGATACTAAGAATTTAACTGCAAATGGTCGGCTTCCTTGTAAAAAGGAGTAAAAACTTTTGCTTAACAGGTTGGTGGCATTTACCAAAATAAAAGTTACTAAGGCAAATTGGAAAGTAATGGTGTTGCCAGCCAAGGTAGCTAAGTTTACTAAGATGGCATCTAGACCAACGAATGAAGCAATAATAGAGCTAATAAGGAATCCAGATTCACCGAAGAATACGAGTGCTAGACCTGTAAGAATTTTCACAAAAATAAGTAGCATAGCAAATTTAAGAGCAGGTACTAAAGAGAAAATTTGTCTGTCGGACTGTTCGTTATTTTCTACTTCAGTATGTTTTTTGGCAATGAAGTAAAATGCAATTACTCCAGAAGTTACAATAATAAGGAGTAGGGTAGGAATGATGTAAACCAGCCAATGGCTGTTCAACGGTCCCACCAAGAGGAAAATTTGGAAGAAGCTAGCCATGTTAGCCAGTAAAGCAGCTCCAACTAAATAGTTGCTGACCCCAGTTTTTTTACTTCGTTGAGCCAAAGACTGGGTGGTAGAGGTGGAAGAAACAAACCCAGCTAAGAAGCTTGCCAGGGTAAACCCTCTCTTAGCACCAATAAATTTACTTAATATATAGCCAATAACATCAATACCAGTAACTAACACTACTATAAACCACAATTTTCTTGGGTTAAGTAATTCCAGGTTAATAAATCTGGCTGTATCGACGTTAAAGCCTTCTAGAATAGACCGTAAGAAGGGGATGTCGTTTAAGGTATAGCCAACATTTGGCAAGAAAGGCAAAACCACTAATGCCACAATGGCATAACTAATGAAAGATTGTAGTTCATAAGAACTAATTTTATTGGCGAAAGCTCTAGACTTACCTTTTAGAGATAAGATCAAGATTAAAGTTACTGCAACTGCAACTACTAATTGCAATGGTAGGAAGCTGGTTACTGTGGCAACACCAATAAGGAAAGTCAAAATAAAAGAAATTTCGGTAGTCAACCCGAAATCTTTAATAAAAGATGTATGCATGACATAGTTGGCAGTAAGCAAAATAACAAACCCAGCAGCCATAAGCACAAAAACTAAAGGAAGGTCATGTACATAAAAAGTTCCAGCTAATGCTCCAAGCAAAGCAACTAAAGAAAAAGTTCTAACCCCGCCACTAGCCATGGCATGGTCTTTGTTTTTTATACTGTTTTCTCTTTCCAGTCCAATTGCTGCCCCTAGGAGTAGCGAAATGAATAGTTTTAAGGCGGTGCTTTCTAACATATTTTTTGGTTTCTAAACTAATAATATTTGTCTATATCATAACTCATTTTCAAGAGTTTTTACAGATTTTTTAAGTTGAACGGTTTTAGCCTTGATTTTTGGGTTCATTTGTGGTAAAATTTTAAATTAGTTTTAAAACAAACACAGGATTCACCAAGCTATTGGCTTGTGAGTTCTACAACCAAAAACATTTATATTTACGGAGGATCGTTAGTTATGGACATATTGTCTTGGGTGGCAGTGTTTCTTTTTACTGTCACAATTTTGCTTTTCATAACCGAAGGCTACTTGAGTATTCAGAAGTCGTCGGTGGCATTGGTCTCGGGAGTTTTTATGTGGATTCTTGTCTCGATTCAAAAGTCGGGCGAAGTTCACACCCAAGCCCACACTGCCATGGTGGAATTAGCAGAAGTCGTATTCTTTCTGCTGTTTGCTATGACGCTAGTGGAGGTGCTGCGACACTACGGGCTGTTTGATAGTATCCAATACTGGCTCTACCATCGCAATCTTAAA
>CAZQWV010000039.1:0-7251 GCA_964597185.1 uncultured Candidatus Saccharibacteria bacterium | reverse complement strand
ATTCGGTTATTGGTGCTATTTGCGTAGGACTGTTGCTCATTAGCCAAATGAAAAAAAGATATTTGCTAGCTATTTTTGGTATTGCCATTGTTGGTGCTGTATTTAGCTGGGCGTTTGTACTGCATGACTACCAAAGAGAACGAGTGGAAGTGTTCTTAAATCCTGCTTTAGATTTGCGTGATACTGGGTATAATGTTCGCCAAGCCATGATTGCTATTGGCAGTGGACAACTTACAGGCAGAGGTTTAGGTCAGGGCTTGCAAAGCCAGCTGAAATTTTTACCAGAACGCCAAACAGACTTTATTTTCGCATCAGCTTCAGAAGAAATAGGTTTTGTAGGATGTTTAGGTTTGTTGCTGCTTTACTATTTGTTTGCATGGCGGCTCATTCGCATAATGAAACAGGCTAAAGATGATTTAGGGTACTATATTGTAGGTGGAATTTTATTTATGTTTTTCTTTCAAGTCACAGTTAATATAGGGATTAACGTCGGTCTGGCGCCAGTAACAGGCATTCCTTTGCCATTTTTGAGCTATGGAGGTAGTTCCCTTATGGTGGTTATGATAAGTTTAGGTATAGTGCAAAGCGTGGTTAGGCAATCTAAGGTTTTGAGGTTTTAGTAGTTCTTGGTATAATTCACATACAATTATGAAAAATATAGATTTTAAAAAAGTATTGGCATGGTTGGGGCTCATTTTGCGTTGCCCAGTATGCAGTCAAAAGTACGATTTGGGCAAAATAGATTTGCTGGAAAGCGGTCATGACGAAGAAGGGGAAACTCATTTACTGATTCATTCGGATTGTGGAAGATGCAAAAGCTCAGTTATGTTTAATATAGATATTAATGGTCCTGAAGTATACAGTGTTGGCATGATAACAGACCTGACTAGTAAGGATAGTACTAAATTTAGTAAATACCGTCCTTTAGATATAAATGATTGTATTAACATTCATAGCGGTCTTAAAAAGTTTCAAGGCGATTTCGTAAAAGCCTTTAAAAAATAATCTAAATTTTTAAAACCCTCTTAATTAAGAGGGTTTTGTCATGTGGACTTGCCATTTTTATATAAATTTGGTAGAATATCGCAGTATTTACTTAAACACCTAGAGAAATGGAAAAAATTCAAATTGAAACCCAGGCTCGCGACACTAGCACAGATTTAGCTAAGAAAATTCGCCAAGATGGCATGATTCCTGCTGTACTGTATGGTCACAATGTACCAAATGTACATTTGTCATTAAGCCAAAATACTTTTGAAAAAGTATTACGCAAAGCTGGTGAAAGCACCATTATTGAATTGCTTGACCCACAAGGAAAAGTACACAATGTGCTAATTCAAGCTGTGCAAAAACACTACTTAACTAGCAAACCTATCCACGTAGACTTTTACGAAGTAAAAATGACTGAAAAGTTGACTGCTACTGTAGAATTAGTTTTCGTTGGTGAGTCAAAAGCAGTTCGCGCTCTTGGCGGAACTTTGGTTAAAGTTATTAACGAAGTTGAAGTTGAATGTTTACCAGGCGATTTGCCAAGTCAAATTGAAGTAGACATAGAAAAACTAGAAACTTTCGATGACGCCATTTTAATTAAAGATATCAAAGCTGGTGATAAAGTAACTATTAACGCTGATCCAGAAGAGTTGGTTGTTAAAGTACAGCCTCCACGCGATGTTGATGCTGAATTAGCAGAACCAGTTGGTGAAGTTGATGTAACTAAAGTTGAAGGTGTTGCAGAAGCTCCAGCAGCTGAAAATTCAGAAGAGAAAAAATAAGCTTATAAATACAGCCCCGCAAATAGCGGGGCTTTTATTTTAATTTGCCAGAGTTATACTGGCATACCGGGTTAACTGCTGGATATCTTTATAAAAACTCAATTTGTACTGTTTGTGGATTTTATTCCAATTTTGCATTATGTGCTTTGAACTAGGATCGATTTCTAACAAACATAAACTTGCACCATGCATATGTGTTGATGCTTGTTCTAAGAATTTAATAATGAGCTGTGAATTGTCTGAACCATCTGTAAGTGCTAGTTTTGGTTCATATCGCAACCCTTGGTATAGAGCTTGGTAGTCTGCGGCTGGTACATATGGCAAATTAGCTAACACCAAATCAAATTTACCTCGAAGTTTGCTAAACAAATTTGTTTGAACTAGCTTTGCAGAGCCTTTGTGGAGTTTTTGGTTTGAAGCAGTTACTTTCAAAGCTTTGTCCGATATATCTGCAGCAGTAAAACGTATTTTGGAATTAATGCCAACTTCTAGCTCCAAAGTAGTAATAAGGCAACCTGAGCCTGTACCCATGTCCAATATTTCTAAGCGTTTTGCTCGGCCTTCTAGTAGCTTTTTTATATATTTCAAACCGTGTTCTACTAACCACTCACTTTCCGGTCTAGGAATGAGTACATTCCTATTTACTTTAAACTTGTAGCCATAAAAATATTTGTAACCAAGTAAATATGCTACTGGAACACCTTGGTTAAATTTAGCAGACAGTCTGTTGAATTTTGCTATTTGCTTGGTGTTTAATTCAAGCTTTGGGTTTAGGTATATGAACTCTTTGGATTTATTTAGAACCTTACCTAGCAGCAATTCTAGCTCGCTTACATGGCTTTTTCCTTTAAGAATTTGCTGTATGGTCATGTTAGCTTTTGAGGTTTTCCTTGCGTAGGTTTAACTCAGCTGTTCTAAGGGCAGCTGTAATATCTGCCAGCTTACCTTCCATAATAAGGTTTATTTGGTTGAAGTTTTGGTTAATCCTGTGGTCAGTGACCCTGTCTTGTGGAAAGTTGTAGGTACGGATTTTTTCGCTGCGGTCACCAGTTCCAATTTGGCTACGACGTTCGTTTTTAAGTTTTGCTTCTTCTATTTCGCGGTAATGAGCAGAGACACGAGCGCGAATAACAGCCAAGGCCTTTTCTTTGTTTTGAGCTTGGCTACGTTCATCTTGGCATTGTGCTGTAATGCCAGTTGGAATGTGGACAATGCGGATAGCTGAATAGGTTGTGTTAACGCTTTGCCCACCGTTACCAGATGATGTTGTGGCTTCAATTTTTAAATCTTTTTGATCTAATTCAAAATCTTTCTCTTCTATTTCTGGAAGAACTGCTACGGTTATGGTAGAAGTGTGAACTCTGCCAGACTTTTCTGTTTCAGGAACACGTTGAACTCTATGAACCCCAGATTCATATTTAAAATAGCTATATGGACCATCTTGGCTACGGCCTTTACCATTAATTTCAAATACAATTTCTTTGAAACCACCTACATCGCTCTTTGAGCTAGAAACAACATGCACAGAGAACCCAACTTCTTCAGCATATTTTCCGTAAGCACGAAACAGTTCTGCTGAAAATAAAGTGGATTCATCACCCCCAGCTCCAGCTCTCATTTCAATAATGATATTATTGGCATCCAATGGGTCCTTAGGGATGAGATCATGTTCAATTTGTTCATTCAGTAATTCAGCTTGTTGCTTTTGAGCTTGAAGCTCTTCTTCTGCCATAGCTTTGATTTCCAGGTCGGAGTCTTGAGCCATCTCTTCATTTTCTGTAATGTCGGTTTCTAGTTTAGAAAGTTGTTGAATTTTTTCAACTACACCCATAAGTTCAGATTGTCTTTTTCCTAAACGGATAAGTTCATCCGGGCTGGCAGAGCTCAATTGCTCGGTCAGTTGGTTGTATTCGTCTAGAATTTTGTGAAATGCTGGGTTCATAGTTTTAGTATAATACAAAACCACCCTAAAGAGGATGGTTTGTTAAATTTAAGCTAAGAATTGTTAAGCTACGCTTTTGCGGGCTTTGCGAGGTTTCTTTTCTGTCTTTACAACTTTAGATGCCATTTCAACACGTTTCTTGAACCTGTCTACATTACCAGTTGCGTCAATAAGCTTTTGTTTACCAGTAAAGAATGGGTGACAATTGCTGCAAATTTCAGTATAAATTTCTTCGGATGTTGATCCAGTAGCAAAACTGTTACCACATGCACAGGTAACTTTGGCTTCTGTATGGAAAGTCGGATGAATGCCGTTTTTCATGGGAATCTTATAAAATTAACAATAGTTGTCTTATTATAGTAAGATTTGCATTTTTAGTCAAGGGGTGCTATAATCCTTGGGTATTAATCTAACATATTTCGCTAATTTTCCTGTCCCTATGAGCCGCTTTTGCTAGCCAAAAGGGTAAATAGCCGGATTCGCGAAATAGAAGAAGAAAGGAAGCATATATTTATGCCAGATTTAACTCTTTTGGACTTGCTCCAAAGCGGGGCTCATTTTGGGCACAAAACCTCAAGATGGAACCCAAAAATGAAGCCGTACATTTATACTGTACGCAACGACATCCATATTTTGGATTTAGAGAAAACCAAAAAAGGTTTACTCAAAGCAGCACAAATTGCTAGCGACATTGTATCTAAGGGTGGCACTGTATTATTCATTGGTACCAAGCGCCAGTCCCGCGACATTATGAAGCAACAAGCTATTGAAGCTGGTATGCCGTTTGTGAATGTACGTTGGTTAGGTGGAACTTTTACTAACTTCAAAACTATTCAGAAAACAGTTCGCAAGTTGGAGAAAATGCACGAATTGAAAAATAGCGGTGAATTGGAAACTCGCTATACCAAAAAAGAACGTTTGCTTATTGAACGCGAAATTGAAAAATTAGAAAAACTTTTCGAAGGTATTAAGAGCATGCGTAAATTACCAGAAGCAGTATTCATTGCTGACATAAACTACGATGATATTGCAGTTACTGAAGCTCGCAAAGCTGGTGTAAAAGTTATTGGTATTGTAGACAGCAACTCCAACCCAGATAATGTTGATTGCGTTGTGCCATGTAACGATGATGCTACTCAAGCCATTGAATTGGTTGCTAGCTTCATTGCTAAAAACATCAAAGATGCTAAGACTACTCAAGTTGCTGCTGCACCGGTAGAAAGCAAAGAAGTAGCCAAATAATTTATTAAACAAAAGGATATAAATATGTCTCAAAGTGAACTCATAAAAGAACTCCGAGATCTTACAGGTGTTGGAATGATGGATATTCAAAAAGCTCTAACTGAAGCTGAGGGCGACAAAGAAAAAGCTTTAGAAATTTTACGTAAAAGCGGTATGGCTAAATTGGCTAAAAAAGCTGACCGTTTAGCAAAAGAAGGTATTGTAGAAAGCTATATTCATGCTGGTGGAAGAGTTGGCGTGTTAGTAGAATTAAACTGTGAAACCGATTTCGTAGCTCGCACTGAAGATTTTCAAGCTTTGGCTAAAGATTTGGCTTTGCATATTGCTGCTAGCAACCCACTATACGTAAACCGTGAAGATGTACCTGCAGAAGTACTAGAAAAAGAACGCGAAATCTACAAAGAACAATCCAAAGATAAGCCTGCAGATGTTATGGAAAAAATGGTAGAAGGCAAGGTTGAAAAATATTACGAAGAAGCTTGTTTAATGGACCAACCATTTGTTAAAGATTCAGCTATGAAAATTTCTGAACTCATTGCAGAACGTGCTGCTAAAATGGGAGAAAATGTTCAAGTAAGTCGCTTTACCCGTTACGTTTTGGGTAACTAATAATAAAATAAAACTCAATTTTTGTGTCTTTTCAGATACTGCCTAACTTAATTTTTTTGTTTGCTGTCCTGGGGATTATTATCCTCATATTGCGCCGCGTGCCAGAAGCTACTGGCAGCGGCCCAATACCAGGGCTACACACTGACCCAGAAGAGGAAAGGGCAGCAGATGACTTGCGAAGAAAAGGGGTTCCAGCAGCAGCTTGGAGCAAAACTCAAAAATTGGTTGTTGCAGTAGGGAAGCGTATATGGCGTTTTATTTTAGAAGCTAAGGGTTTGAGCCAAAACCCTAAAGTTAGTTATAAAATAAACAAGCTGCTCAAAAACTCTGAACAAGCAGAAGATAAGACAGAAGGACAAACAGTTTCTGAAACTACCAGCCATTCGGAAACTCAGAGTGCTGTAGCAGTGGGACAAACAGATAGTTCAGTAGTGACGCCTAGTACTACTGAGAATTCATCTGCGGCAAAAACCAATGAACCTGCCAATGCATCTGGGCCAGATGAAAATTACTACATAGATTTAATAAAACGATTTCCTAAAGACTGGCAGAATTATAACAATTTAGGACAGTTTTATTTAGACAATAAAAACCATCAAGACGCTCAAGGTGTGTATGAGTTTTTAACTAAGCAAGATTCACAAAACAGTGAGTTTTGGGCTAAGTTGGGTTATACCAAATTTTGTTTAGGTCAATTTGGAGCCGCAGTATCTAACTATGTAAAGTCTGTGGAGCTTGATCAAAGTCATCCAAATCGTTATTATAATTTGGGTTTGGCTCATCTGGAATTGAATCATAAAGCAGAAGCCAAATTGGCTTTACAAAAGGCTATACAATTGGAACCAGATAATGTAAAATACAAAGAAGCTTTGTCTGAGGCCGAAAACCCAGACGCAAAATAATTTGTGCCGTTGTAGCTCAGTTGGTAGAGCATCTCCATGGTAATAATTAGGTCTATGTTGTTACCAAGGATTTGCCCTACCATTACTGATTAAAACGGTAAAAAGGGTAGATAGGTAGACCCAGACCAGAAGTAAATGGGTCTGCGGTTATAAGAAAGTTAAGAACAGGTTCATACACAATTTGCCGTTGTAGCTCAGTTGGTAGAGCATCTCCATGGTTGTCCTTTGGACATACAGCCCCTTGGCGGGGAAATCCGCCATTGAACCCTGAATTACGGTTAAAGACCTGAAAATGGTTAAGACCGTGGCGCCAATCTCACAGTATGCGCCCGAACGACTGACAAGGGAGGCTAAAGCCGAAAGGCTATGCCTAAGATACAGTCTAACCCTCATATAACCGCTTCTTCGGGAAGTTGAGGTGTAAGAGAAGGAGAAGGTCTGCGGTTCAATCCCGCACAACGGCTCCAGTAAAAAACACTGCAACACGCTTGGAGTGTTTTTTATATGGACATACAGATAGCCGCCCGCAAGTTCTACGATTACTCCACGTATATTCGTGGTTATTCGCCGAACACAGTAAAGCGTTACGTGTCCGTGGTGAACTATTACTGTAAACAAGGAGGTGTAACGGAGCTTGAACAAGTCTCCGAAGATAACGTCCGCGAAATGTTTTATAACGGCAGGACAGAGAAGGGTTGGACAGCCAATACGTTCATTACATTTCATAAGTCGCTGGTAGTGTTCTTTCGTTGGTGCGTGGATAATGGAATGCTTGAAAGTAACC
>CAZQWV010000038.1:0-7413 GCA_964597185.1 uncultured Candidatus Saccharibacteria bacterium | reverse complement strand
GTTGTTAAATTAATGTTAAGAATTTAGGTAACGTAACAATATTAAGGCGCTTCGTTCTTCGCTGATACTACCATCCAAGCACATAGCTTTGGCTTGGTCTTTAGTTACCAATTCCATGGTGATGTCTTCACCTTCTTCCAGCTCTTGATTATGCTGTTCATATGTATGGACTACAAAATAAAATAAATCCCAGGTCACAGTAGCACCACAAACCGATTTGTGGTAAAAATCTAATTGACTAATGTTCATACCTGCTTCTTCTCGCGCTTCCTTAATGGCAGCTTGTTTGGCAGATTCAGCAATATCTACACTTTCTGCTAAAGCGTGGTTATATTCTTCTAAAGAATCATAAACTTTCCCTCCAGGTAAGCGGTAGTCGTAACTATTTAATTCATGGCGAAATTCTTTAGATAGCCACACACTATTTTCATGAGGAATAATGAGTCTAACTCCTGGGGACCGACGAGCAGATTCAAAAGTTTTAATTTTTCCACGACCCACATCTACATCTTTCTCGACTACTTCAATAATCCTGCCTTGGTATGTAATTTTTTCCATAAATTTAATCTTTTATTTCTTCTAAGGCAGCTTTGGCGTACAGAATTTCTGATGGCCCAATATTTCCTTCAATATTGTCTAGTTCTTCATAAGAAAACCATTTGCATTCAACTTGCTCGTCTTCTGGCATTTGTACGTTGTCGCTGCTAGCTTTAGCGAAATAAAGCAAATTCACATGTTCGTGGTTTGGAGAAACATTGTGACGAGACATGAACCTCGGAGGAATAAGTTCTGTGTAACCAGGTATAGTGGTATAAATTTGGTTTTTTGCTGGCACTAAAACTACATCTAAACCAACTTCTTCTTTAACTTCTCGAACAGCAGCTTGGTTTGGGTCTTCACCAGGTTCGATATGTCCACCAACGCCTAGCCAAAGTTGGTATTTGTCATGCATGCGGAGCAAAACTTTGTTTTTATAGACCACCATAACTCCTGCAGTAAAGTCTAGTTTTTCATTGATATGCGACATTTAGTTGTAGCCTGTTTTTAATTTAGCTTCTCGCTTGTGACGCGCAATGGCTAAAGTAATTAGTTTGTCTATGAGTTTAGAGTAGGGAATACCAGATGCTTCCCAGAGTTTTGGGTACATGCTAATTTTGGTGAATCCAGGAATGGTATTAACTTCATTGAGGTAAATTTTGCCTTTTGGCGTAAGGAAAAAATCTACTCGGGACATGCCTTCAAGTCCCAGAACTTTGAAAGCTTTGACAGCTGTATCTTGAAGCTGCTTTAACACTGGCTTAGCCAATTTTGCAGGAATGGCTAGTCCTGCTCCATCTTCATCTATATATTTGGCTTCGTAAGAGTAAAATTCTGCATGAGGTATGATTTCTCCAGCCACCGAAGCTTTAGGATCTTCATTACCAAGCACAGCAATTTCAATTTCCCGGCCAGCAATAAATTGCTCAACAATTATTTTATTATCAAATTCAAAAGCAGTTGCTATAGCTTTTTTAAATTCACTTTCGGTTTTAGCTTTGCTAATACCAATGGACGAGCCGAGGTTGGCCGGTTTAATGAACAGGGGAGAGCCTAACTGTTTTTTTACCGAGGCGTAAATAATTTTGTCATTGAAGTTGAAAGTAACAGATTTAGCTGTAGGGATTTTTGCTTCAATGAGTAGGCGTTTCATAACATCTTTATCCATACCCACAGCAGAACCGAGTACACCAGGTCCCACAAAAGGTAGTCCTGCTAGCTTGAGCAGGCCTTGCATGGTGCCATCTTCACCTAATGGACCATGCAACACTGGAAAAACAACATCTAACCCAGAGCTTGCACCATTTTCTAAAGTGACCAATGTTCTACTGTCGTCTGCAGGAATTACCGCGGTGTTATTGGCTTTGTTGAGTTTAATGAGTTTAGGGTTTTCAGCATTGAGTAAGAAGTTAGCTCCACTTTTGTGCCAACGTCCTTTTTTATCTATGCCAATAAGAACAGGCTCGTATTTAGATTTGTCTAAAGCTTCGTAAACATTTTTTGCAGATTGTAGCGAGACTTCATGCTCTGCAGATTTTCCTCCAAAAATAATGCCAACTTTTAGTTTTTTCATAGATTTGTTTTTCATTATTTGAAAATACTCGGATTCAGTTTAATAATTTTGTCACCCCCATTCTGTGCTTTGCCGCGACCATCGGTGTTAGAAGTAGATACATATATAAACCCGTCCGGGCCCACGCTTACCGCTCGCAGACGGCCGTATTTTTGCCTTAAATATGCGGTAAGTTTAACTTTATTATTATCATCAATTTTTCCAGCGTACAAGGATTGTCCTCGCAGCCCTGTAAAAATTAAACTACCTTTGTAGTATGCCAGACTGGCAGGAGCCCAGGTTTCACTTTTTCCAGATTCCACAATAGGCGCTTCCATGCCAGGCGAGGTTTGAGTTCCACGAATAGTTGGCCACCCATAATTTTTACCTTTTTCAATTAAGTTTAGTTCGTCGTTACCAGTTTGGCTTCCAGAAGGTCCATGTTCTGTACTCCACAACCGTCCTTGGCTGTCCCATGCTAGGCCTTGTGGGTTTCTGTGACCATAAGAGAAAACTGCGTTACCAAAAGGGTTGTCTTCTGGTATGGATCCATCGTCATTGAGTCTTAAAATTTTTCCAGCTAAAGAAGTTTTGTCTTGAGCTAAGTTAGCATTTTCTGCATCACCAGTAGTCAGGTAAAGTTTTCCATCTGGGCCAAAGGAGAGCCTGCCGCCATCGTGGTTAGATGACCCTGGAATACTATCTAAAATTATTTGGCGACCAGACAAATTGTCACCGGTTAATTGGTAGCGCTCAACTCTGTTAACTAGCTTGCCATTATCTCTGGTGGTAAGGCATAAATAAATAAAATTGTTTTTGGCAAAATCGGGGTGTATTGCCAGTCCCATGAGTCCACCTTCACCAACATGCACCACACCAGAAACATTGCTAATGGTTTTTCTATCAGGAGAAATTTTTTCTAAAGCCCCGTCACGTTCAGTAACTAGCATGCTACCATCTGGCAGAAAAGCAATTTCCCACGGCACCTTAAGGTTTTCAGCAACCACTGTTTCTAAAGGCTCGCTGGCACTTGGCACAGGTAAATTGTCTGTGTTTACTGTTGGCAGAGTACTGTCTGTAGGTTTTAAGGCAAATTGCACAATTGTATCTTTGGCTAACCAGGCTGTAGCTATTAGAGCAATGACTGCCACACCAACACCTAAAATTATTTTTGTTTTCTTGTCCATACTTGCGCCAATTGGTTAATAAGCTCACCAACACCAAATTTTTCTTTTGCAGAAAAAGGAATTATTGAAAAAGGAGAAACAGCTTCACGAATGGATTGCAACTGCTTGGCCAATTCACTGCGTTTAACTTTATCTATTTTGTTAGCTAAGACAATAACATGTTTTCCTGCTTCAGCTAGTTGTTCTAGCATTTCGGTATCTAATTCAGTAACCCCAACTTTAGCATCCACAATGACAACAACGGCGCGTTGATCTATCTCTGAATCCAATAAATACCAGTCTATAAGCCCGCGCAATTTTTCCCGGTTAGCTTTTGAGCCTTGAGCAAACCCATAACCTGGCAAGTCTATGAGGTAAAACATCTTATTAACCAAGTAAATGTTCACTACTTTGGTAAGTCCTGGGGTCGGACTAGAGCGAGCTAGTTGACGTTGTTGGGTAAGTAAATTGATGATAGTAGATTTACCTACATTTGACCGACCAATGAAAGCTACTTGAGGAATACCGTTGTATAGTAATTCATCTTGCCCAACTACACTTTTAATAAATTTTGCTGATGTTATTTTCATGAATTAGACCAGTTTCTGTAAGAAGTAACCTACATAGTAAGAAATAAAAGCTGCACCCCCGCCAATAGCTAAACTTTGAGCTACCGACTTTACTAAAGGTGTTCCAGACAAGCGCACTCTTTCTACACCGATTAGTATGAAAGCAATACCTGTGAGAGCAATAGAAATAGGGAATTCATAACTTGCTAACTTAGGAATAAATATAGCCACAACAAAAGACAAAAGTGGAATGAATCCTACTAAGATGAAGGCCACTAGGGTCATGAGAGCTGTTTTAACAGGGTCTTTAGTTTTTTCTCCAGGTTTGGCTAAATCTTGTTCAGACTTAGTAGATAAATAGTTAGATCCTGCCATAGACACCCCGTCTGCAAACAAGTTAGCAAACCCAAGAACAATAACAATAGCAGGTGATAATGAAGCTCCGACAGTTCCAGCAACAACAGCAAAGGTTGTTACCGCACCATCCATGGCTCCATAGACAAATTCTGGTAAGTAAGTGGTTTGAATATCTTTCAGTTTAGACATGTAAATTTATTGTTTGTTAATTTCAAAAATTTTCAGTTTGGCAGTTGGCCCGGAAACTAAAGCTACTTGGCTGGGGGAAATACGAAAATGTTTTGCCAGTGCTTTGGCAATAGCAGAGTTTGCTTTACCTCCCACAGCAGGTTCTTTGACCCATACTGCATAGGTTTCATATGATTTTGTTCTGGTGTTGCCTGAGTCATGCAAATCCAGTTCTGCTTGAGTCAGAAGCTCAACCTTTTCTTGCTTAGCATTGGGCTTGGCTTTTACAGAAATTCTCATCATATGTAGTTAAATCATAACAAAAAACCGCCTTTTTGGCGATTTTAAGTTAATATTTCAATGTTGTATCCAATGGTTTGTTCAGCTTTGAGGTTTTCTTTCTTTCGTACCTCAGCTTTAATTGGAAGTAAATAAGTTTGAGTTTTGTTATCTGGAAAAATTGAGGTTTTCCAAGAAGTGTTACCAATGGTCACCAAAACTTTGAGTGAACCCCAGCCTCGCTTCAACCCCTCAAACTGCTTCTTTATAGTGCTCGTCTGAGCTTTAGGAATGGAGATAAAATGCCAAGCAGCTTGCGCAGGGTAAATCCAAATTTTAGCTTTGCCAGAAAATTGGTTCATGAGTAAATAACTTTGACTATGAGTTTATGTTTATTATAGTATAGCAAAATTTAAGTTGGTTATTATTTGGATAAGTTCCAAGACAATGATAGAATCATATTATGAAAACTATTCTTATAACTGGGGCAGGTTCTGGATTTGGCTTAGAAACTGCAATAGCATTAGCCAAGCGAGGTCATAGAGTAATAGCTACCACGCATACCACCGAGCAAGAGCAAAAAGTAGCTGAAATTGCTAAACAACAGAGCTTGAAGTTGGAAACTTTTACTTTGGATATAACCCAAGAAGAAGATCGACAAAAAATCAAAAATATAGATTTGGATGTCTTGGTAAATAATGCTGGGGTAGGAGAGAGCGGGCCTTTAGCAGAAGTCCCAGAAGACCGGTTACGGAGGGTATTTGAGACCAATGTGTTTGGAGCTGTTGCATTGACTCAATTAGCTTTGCATAACATGATAAAACGTAAACAGGGAACTGTGGTTATAGTTAGTTCCATTGCTGGGCGTATCCCTCTGCCTTTTCTGTCTCCGTATGGCATGACTAAATATGCTTTATCTGGCGGGGCTGCAGCAATGAGAGATGAAGTACATAAACTGGAGCCTAATGTGCATGTCTGTTTGGTAGAGCCAGGGCCATACCCAACAGGGTTTAACCAAGTCATGCATAAAACCAAATATGAATGGTTAACACAACAGTCTTTATTCTACCCACTTGTAGAGCTCATGAAAAAAGATGATGCGAAGTTGACCGCCATGGAAATGAGAAACAACAGCACTATAGTTAAGCAAATTATAAAAGCTGTTGAGTCAAAAAAACCTAAATTAAGATACGGTGCCCCTTGGTACTTAAACATTGGCGCATGGCTACTGCGAGCTATGGGAAAATAGTCTTAAATAAAGCAAAATTTTGGGTTATACACAGGGTGTGGATAACTTTTATTGACAGGTATTTTGCTCAGGAATAAGCTTAAAGTGAAAGGAGAGATATAAGGAATGCATAAGGCAGTAATCGCACGTTGAGCTTTTCTAAAGTTTGTGAAAAGCCTAAGGCGGCCTAAGCCTATATCTTAAAATAAAGAGCACAATACATGATAAAGCACAACGTTTGCTAAAAGCCGGCTGTCACATAGATGCCGGCTTTTGGGTTATATGAATAGAAACAGGACACACTCTCAATTGAATGTGTCCTGCGTTTGTTTAAAAATGAATGCCGATGATGTTCTGGTTAAGTTGCCGCGTTTTGGGCGACTCCTTTCTTTATAGTAACTTTGCTCAGCAATTCAGGATGGTTGTTCAAAAGCAGATTGCATTGTTGGCAGCTTACCATTTGTCTTGCATCTGGTATCCCGCCACCACCTGAACCATCATTTGTGTTCCAAGAAAAGCATTTCTCGTGCTGACAATTTCTTTGTTGATCGTTCATTTTCAGTTGCCTCCTTCAACTTTGGTTTATGATTTTATTTTAAAAAACGCAGAAAACTGTATTTCTGCACCGCTATTATATAGCAAACATGGTTTGTGGTCAATATGTATCAAATTCAGAGTAGCTTGGCACTACTCACATAGCCAATATGGGTTTATTTGTCCCACACCATTACCAACTTCATAAAAACAGTTAACAAAACCACCGTCACCAGTCATTTTTACCGAGTTTGCTGATGATTCTAAAATGGTATACAAAATATATTTCTGTCTATCGCTGGTTACTTCATAGATATATGGTGATGTAGTGCCAGGGTCTTTAATTCCATATTTAACTAACCCAGCAGTTACAAGACCATATGTTGGAGATGCTGGACAAACAAAGCTTCCTACAGGACTCGAATCTAAAAATGAATCACTAGGGGTGTGGTCATGTAACCAGTCACCGTCTGTTTGAATATTGGGGCTTAAGGCATTCAATGAACCACATGGATACATGTTGTGTTGGCTATAAAATAGCTCTAACGCAGCTGTTAGGCTTTTAAAATCTGCAATACGTCTGGCATCACGTGCGCTGGCCCTGACATATGCAATAGAGCTGAGCATTATGCTCATAAGCAACCCTATAATTGCTATCACAACCAGAAGCTCTACCAAGGTAAAGCCTTGTTGCTTGGAATATTTCATATTGTTATTTTATACCTGTTTTGGTTTTTAGGAAATTTTTGTATCCAATAACTATAAATTGATGATAACAAAAAACCGCCCTAACGGCGATTTGTATTGACCCTTCTAGGTTACACTATAAAAAAGTCTTATGGCTGGGGTACCAGGATTCGAACCTGGGAATGGCTGGACCAAAACCAGCTGCCTTACCGCTTGGCTATACCCCAATATGAATTAAATCGTATTAATTGTACTGTAAATTTAGGAATTTATCAAGTCTTTTGTGGTATAATTATACTGTATTTTAATATAAATTATGCCTGAATATAACCCTCA
>CAZQWV010000037.1:0-7436 GCA_964597185.1 uncultured Candidatus Saccharibacteria bacterium | reverse complement strand
AGGGTGCAAGCCGGTAGATTGAACCAAATAAATTGTCGGGTTGTTTTCAAACTTAATCACTTGTCCAGCAATAACATTGCTAGGCAATATCACCTTATCGGTTGTTGTTGGCACAGCAGGGGTGCTTGGGTTGGTAGGTTTTGGTTTTGGACTGCCTCCACCACCTCCACCGCCACCGCCTGATGAATTGCCCCCATTATCAGATGGAGAGCTTGCAGCAGGTGCTTTAAAACTTCCAGACAAAGGATCGCTATAAACCCCTAAATCATCTTTAGCAAAGATTGAATAGTAGTAAGTAGTATCTGCTACAACAGCTTCATCATGATAGTCTGTCGCTGTACAAGCTAAGGTTGCCAACAAGGTAGTATTAGAAGGTGTTTGTGGTGCAGTTGCAGTAGAACGGTGTACTTCAATATTAGTACACAAATCATAATCATAAACTCCCCAACTTACTACTATAGAGCCAGTGGTAAATAATAAACCAGATGGTTTTGGTGGCTTTGCAGAACGGCTTCTGGTAGTAAAGGTTTGGTCTGTGGAAGTAGTAATATTACCCACAGCGTCTTTGGACTTTACTCTGTAATGGTATAAAGTATTTGGAGATAAATTAGTTATAGATGTTTGGTGGCTGGTGACTAGATTATTATCTAGAGATGAACTATTACCATAAGATGTTGTTGTTCCCCACTCTACTTGGCTTGTAGATAATTCATTAGTTGTCCAACTAATTTTTGCACTTTTAATTTCAGTAGTCCCTTGATTGGCTATTATGTTACTAATGACTGGGCCAGTTGTATCACCCATCGGAGCAGGAGATGGGGCTCCACCTACAGTTTTTGGTACTACAACAAAAACACAAAAGATTGGGCAAGTTTCACTGTTTGTAATACCTGCATTTCCTAGAGGTTGAGCAATTTTTATACTCGACAAATTTATATTTACATTTCCTCCACTATAAGTTCCAGAAGTAATTGGTCCAGCAGAATAATTGTGGCCGTTACGTATCTCGTAAGCTTGTCCTGTTTGAAGACCTGCTTGTGACAAATTTAAACTTACCTGACCTGCTCTATCCCAGTTCCACACAACAATATTTCCTCTACCGATTTCGTACTGACTTGGTCGGTATACCACATCTACACCCGTTGGTTGAGGAACTGCTGGGCTTGACGATGTAGCTCCAATATAATTACTACCAGCATCACCAGCTGTAGATTGCCATTCTGAAAAAGTATAATATTGCAAAGCAGAACCCGATGGTGCAATAGCAAATGGTTTATCGAACTGGGTTCTGCCAAATATATAACTGTTAGATCCAATACCATAGTTAGAGACCACTGACGCTGTGTCTACACTAAATTTCATTACAGCCCCAGAATTAGTTGGTGACATGTAAAATTTATTATTTCTAACTGTTAAATTCGACCAATCGATAGCGTGGAACGGTGTAGTAGAATATACATAATTATTTGTCACACTAGCTGAGCCATTGTTGGTTTGGCCATAACCCAATTCTAAACCGGCATTATATATTTGATTATTCTTTACGGTAAATTGATCCATAGATTGTTGACCACCTATCAAAAACCTACCGTGGGTATTTACATTACCATCTAGGGTAATGCCAATTTGGGCGTTACCATTAGTTGTATATACTTGAATACCATTGCCCCCAAAATTATCAAACATAATATTGTCACAAATGAGCTTGGTTCCAGTTTCATTTTGAGTATATATACCATGGCCATGTCCCCTGTCGGGAGATATTATACCGTTATTGTATAAAATATTGTTGCATGCAACACTATTTTTTGCTTGGGTCCAAAACCCTAAACCTTGGCCAGTGTCATGGACTACTAAGTTTAAAATTTGTGAATTTGGAGCATATACTGAAACACCATGGGGTCTGTTTTCTGGAACTGCAGGGTTAGATCCAGTAACATTAGTTACGCGCTCTATTCTACTATTCATTACTTCAAAATCTCTCATGACCACATCAGAACCATTTACTGTTAAAGTTGCTCCTGTAGAGATAACAACAGTTTCTCCGACCGTGTGATTCACTACTGATGTGCCGCTCCATCCTCTAGTGTCTATAACCAAAGTATTAGCAGTTTTTGATTTATATTTTATACTTTCATTGTTTACATATATATCACCAGATGAAGGGAAAGCGCTTGCATCTGCGACTTGTATGGCATAGTTTCTACCATCTGTAGATGAAAACCCTGCGGTTAAAGTTGTCATAACTTTACCATCAATCTTTGCCCACTCTCCTGGAGCAGAACGTACAGTAATGCGGTTACTTGGGTCACCATTAAGCTTGCTGGTAAATTGTCCAGTATATGTTCCTGCACGTAAACATATTGTGTCTCCTGCGGAAACAGATGCAGGGTGATCTAAAGCTGTTTGCAAATTCCAAGGACTATTCAAAGAACCATTTCCTGAAGCAGAACCATTTGTAGCTACGTAATAAGAACATAAACTAGAGCCCCCACCTGCAGGTGGCGGTGTTACTGTATTTGCAATAGTTATAGATACTGGTTGGCTGGTGGTAATGTTACCAGCTGCGTCACGAGCTGTAGCTGTAAGTGTATGTCCTCCGTCTGGCACTGAAGACGTAACAAAGTTAGCTAAAAATGGACTATTGGTTACTTCTGAACCTATATTTAAACCATCTACTTTAAACTGTACTCCTACTACTCCTATATTATCGCTAGCATTCGTACTAATAACATAAGTCCCAGAGAGATTAGCTCCTGCTGCAGGAGCTGTAATACTAATACTTGGTGGTATACTGTCAGGGGTTGTCAAAGTAAAAGTTTGAGGAGAGCCGCTAAGTAAACGATTAGACAACCCAGACCCATCTGTTAAGTCAATAGCATAAACATAAACTGAATGAGGAGCACCATTTAAATACTGGCTAGGTATGGAAATATTAAAAGCATGATCCCCTACATCATTACGGTTATCACTGGCAGTACCAGCAATAGGATTTGAACCACTACCAGCAGGTCCATCGAAATAAACATGGACAATAACTGGACGGGATAAATCATCTATATCATGAGCCCAACCATAAATGGTTCCATCTGGCTTTACACCATCGAAGTGTCCAGTCGGAGGTGTATTCGTTGGAGCTGGGGCATTTACAGTTATAGTATTATTTGCCGAAGCTGAACCATTGCTGTTAGTAGCAGTAATTGTATAAGTAGTGGTTGAACTTGGGCTAACAGATATGTTCCCAGAACTTGATACTGCTCCAACTCCAGGTGTAATAGATACTGAACTAGCATTCGCTACACTCCATGACAAAACGGAAGATTGCCCAGAAGAAATAACTGTCGGGCTAGATGTAAAAGAAGTTATGGTTGGAGTTGTTGGTGAAGGTGGTGGAGTAACTCCTCCACCTGTAGTAGCATAAACAGTTATTACTCCTGAGGCTGGTATTGCAAAACTAACTATTCCTCCGTTACCAATGGTTTGTGCTGCGAGTTTCTGATCATATGAACTATTGGTTGTATAAAATGCTGCATATGTTCCAGCTGGTAGGCCAGCCACATCTATGGTTCCAGCTGTAGCTGCTTTTACTACCACCACATTTTTACTATCAGTATTTCGAAAAGCGACAGGATCAAAATTAGCGTTACTTGAAGATGCTTCAATACGAATAGCACCCATGTTTATATATTTGAAATATTGTCTTAAAAATTTGGTTCTGCTTCCTATGGCAAAAGTTCCATTGGTGTCATTGATGGTGTAATATTGAGCGCCATTATCTGTTGTTGGGTAAGCCAAAGTAAATTGCTGCCAAGAAGAATTATTTCCATATTTTAAATCTAAATGCAAAGTATTATAATCTGCTCCAATCCGTTCAAGCATAGCTGTCTTTTTACCATAACCAGCTGCTATTGAAGCAATGGTCTGTGTCTGACTTTGATCTGGGGATGTATACCTATGATATGAGATGGTATCTATATATTGCATAACCCCAGGCACCGCAGCCATCTGCCCAATCCAATTATTACCCCCTTGAGCAGTAGGTAAAATTTGTTTTCCATTGGTTGGTGAAGGTGCCACAAATTTTGGTGAGTACCCTGCAGATACCAGCCTATCCCCTGCTGCCTTAATTGCATTAGCTACTTGTACAGGTGTCCAGTTTACAGTTGAAATATCTGGTTCTAAAATTGTTTCCCAAGAATCGGGAACAAATCCGTATTTGCTTTGCATATGTTGGTATGTAGCGAACACAAATTCAGCATACTCAGTTGGGTTATCTCTATGTTCAAAAGTAGAACCACCAAAATCTACATAATTTAAATTGATATACAATTTTTTTCCACGGGCCTGCAATTTCTGCCTCATGGGAATAACTATATTATCTATTTTATGATCCAGTTCTGACCATTGAAATCCTGCATTAGAAATAGAATTAGAGTTTGAGTTATCATTAATAATTTCATAACGTTTAGCTTTCCACGTAGTACTGTCAATTTGACCGCTTCTAAATTGTGACCACCAGTCTGTTGAATTTTCAGCACCAGACCTAACTTCCAATCTTAAGCGGTTTATTCCTAAATCATCAATAGCTGCATCGTACAAACTATTTTTATAAGTGTTAAATGTTACTGCATCTTCTTGACCAACTTGAGTTGAAGCTTCCCAGCCATCAATAGTTTGATATGTTTGAGCTCCATTCACAGTTATACAATTATTGCCACATGAACCTGTTGTTGGTGGAGGCGTTACACTATTGCTGATACTAACATTTACAGCGCTGCTGGTAGCGCTGTTGCCAGCAGCATCTCTTGCTACTGCAGTTATGGTATAACTAGCGTTACTATAATTGGCAGTGTTCAAACTCACAGAATATGGAGATGAGGTATCCTCTACTCCTAAGTTGATGCCATTAATTTTAAATTGTACTCCGACCACACCAACGGCATCAGATGCACTTGCAGTTACAGTAGCTGTTCCAGACAGAACAGCTCCAGATGCTGGTGCAGTAACACTTACAGTTGGAGCTGTTGTATCTGAGCTTGGTGTAGTTGAACTTTGTAAATCCACACTAATATCGTCAAACCATGCAGTGCCAGAGTTATCGGTTTCGATCGGTACATATAAAGCAACTCGGGCTGTTAAAGCACCAGCTGGCGCTGTTAGTTGTTGTGAGCCTTGCACCCAATTAGTAGTTCCTGAACTTTGGGTAGCAACATCAGTTCGAATAATCTGTCCTGCTGTTTCATCTCCAATAAAAGGAGATACATTTAGCCAGAGCACCTGAATTTTGGCACTACTGGTCAAATTAGAAGTTTTGATAAACCCATCGACAAGATAAGTAGATCCTGCTGTTACAGCTACATCTTGATACACTACCCTACTGAACGAACTTGAGGCTGTTACTTGTTGAGAGCTGGTTCCAGAATTAGATTGTGTGGACGTAATGCTTCTACCTCCATTGGTTGCTTTTTGCCAATTTGTGCCACCACTTTCAAAACCAGAATTGAGTAATAAATTTGTAGCGCTTTGTCCTAGTACTCTCGGTGAAAAATTAGATATAAAAGCAGCCTGAGCAATCTGGGTATTGGTAGTCACGAAAATTACTAAAAAACCCAAAATTGCATATTTCACAATTTTGGTACTAACAGAAATTGGTGCTCCACTTAATGCTAAATGTGGAAGACCAATGAAATTAGGTACTTTTTTACCCATATATTTAATTTTGTTTTTATTTCTTAATACCTAACATTTATATATTTGTTAGGTAGTTTTTTGAGTTGATAACAACTATTTATACATATATTATATCAGTTTTTTTACATTTTGTCAAATTTTATAACACCAAATAATAAATTTTCAATATCCCCCGCTCACACATATTATTGATGATAGTACTTTATATAAAAGGAACTTGTGAGATTGACCTATGCGCTTGCTGAGACTATGCTTTAACTATGGCTGAACTTAAAATTCTAATTGAAGGTTATGCAAAAAAGTTAGAAATTGGCTGGGTGGCTAGTTCCACTACCTGTTTAGTTTTGAGTGATGACAAGAAAATTATCACTGACCCTGGCTGCAACAGAAAGAAATTACTTACAGCTCTCAAAGACCACAATTTAACAACAGCAGATATAGATTATGTTTTTCTATCCCACCAGCACCCTGACCATATCTTGCTGGCAGGAATTTTTGAGAAAGCAAAGCATATCACTTTTGATTCTCAACTTCTATATAATGGCGACACTCTTACCGAGTACACTGAATCTGAATTAGGGCCAGAAATTCAAATACTGCAAACTCCAGGTCATACTCTAGAACATATATCTCTTATAGTTGCTACAGCCGCCGGCAAAGTTGGTATAGCAGGAGATGTTATTTGGTGGGAAGATGGACAGCAACCAAATTTAAATTCACCCGACCAAAAGTTTAATGTTGCTCAACAAGACAACTCACAAAGCAAAGGTCTGAACATGGATACTCTCGTAGCTAGCCGCAAGCTCTTGTTAGAAAAATGTGACTACATTGTTCCCGGTCATGGTAAGATGTTTAAAGTTACTAAATAAAAATCCCCGCTTCACAGCGGGGATTTAAATATTGTAGTGACTATTGAGCGATTACGAGATTAGTCGTCGTTAGACTCATCTTCGTCTTCATCATCTCCATCGTCGTGACCTGGGCCATGTTGACCGTGGTCATCACCAGATTCGTCTTCGTCGCTATCGTCGGAGTCGTCTGGACTATCTTCTACTTTTTTAGTTTTACATTCTTTCTTAACATCGCGTTCTTCTTTTTTCAAAGCTTTGATTTTATCTCTCATTGCTTTGCGAGCTTCTTTAATTTCATCGCGAGTTGCATCGCCATCTTTCACAGCTTCAAACTCAGCTTTGGCCTTAGCTTTGTCTAATTTGAAAGCTGCTTTGCCAACCTTAACGCACATTTTTACTTCTTTGGCATTTGGACGCTTTACATCAGATTTACTGCAACTAGATAAAGCTGTCTTATGGGCTTGCTTAGCTGTTTCAATAGCTTGCTTTTTTGCTTTTACAGCTGCGTCTTTTGCAGTCTTAAAAGTTTGTTTGGCAGCGTCTACATCGCCACCGTTCTTTTTAGCATCGCGAAAAGCTTGCTCTGCAGTTTTCATGTCAGTAACAAACTTTTTCTCTGCAGTTTTCACTGCATCTCTCAAAGCCATGTCAGCAGTTTTTTTCACTTGCCGACAAGTACTCTCTTGAGTTGTGGAAGAAGAGCCAGATTCTGCTTTTGCTTCCTTAGTAGCTGATGGCACAATAAGAGATACTGCCACAACTACAAAAAACATTTTTTTGAGTAAACTCATTTTTGTTTCTGTTAGTTAATTAAACTTATTTGTATTATAGCACAATTTACAATAAAAAGCAAGTTTGTATTTTTGCACCTTTTCTATGGTAAAATAATTTTAT
>CAZQWV010000036.1:0-7519 GCA_964597185.1 uncultured Candidatus Saccharibacteria bacterium | reverse complement strand
AAACTCAATGATGTGCTTAATCAAATAAAATCCATTACTAACACCAGTAATTAAATTGCTCCTAAAATAGTTTGAAGTTTCAAAACTCGCGATATACTGAACTCACCCAAAGTTCGCAGGTCGTTGATATAAGCCAGCCATCGTAAAAAGTGTTTAAAGTAATCGACCAATTGGTCGGTTTTTTGTTTGTAAAATAAGCGAAAAATTGCTCTAGTGTCGCGCAATCATATTTCTGCATTACAACATTAAAAGTATAGTTTTGGTCAGCTCCGCATAATTAAAAGCAGAATTCATTCGAATCCTGGAAGGGGTCATTAATGCCGCGCTTTAGACTGCTATTTATTTTTGCGACACGCCTTTGTTTCTCTTTTCCCACTGCAATCTCAACAAGAATTTTGCCTGTCTTCTTCACTCATGCGTTTGTAGATATTCATCACTAGATCTACATAGCGCTGGAAGTTTTCTTCTGCTGCTTTACGCTCTTGCTTTGGAAGCTCCGAGAAAAAATCACCGTTGGTGTCTTTGTCTTTGTTTTCCATAGCGCCTCAGTCTAGCGCCGCTGAAATAATTTAAACAGGCCCTCCGGCGCGCTGATAGAAAGTAGGTTTCGCCCTTAGTTAAGAGGTCTTGCGAGATTCTATGAACGGCGTAAACTTAAACTAACTCACTTCCTAATCAGTTAACCCGCTTGGGTAGATCAAGTTCACGAAACATGCCTAATCAAAGGTTGAAAACACAGATTATAGAGTGGCTAAACGAGAAGCCTTACTGGCTCCAATACCTCGGGGGCCACATTCTTGAAAATGGGACCATAACTGAAGATTTGTTAGATTCAGCCTATTTATTTTTTAAAGAAGATGTTGGACTTGCTAAGCCAGAACTTGATCGACCACAGATTGAGTTTCATGAACCCTCGTCTTCAGCTGACTTGGGCAATGAACCTGTATATCTCAAGTCAATAAAAAATATTGAGTTTGTGAATGCGCTTCAGGGAGATCAAGTCATTAGGATCGGTCCACAATTGACCGTGATCTATGGTGGAAACGGCGCAGGCAAATCCGGGTATATCCGTTTACTGAATAACGCTTTTGATTCTAGAGGTGACAAAGAAATCCTGCCAAACGTTTTTGAAGTGGCGGCCACCGGCGAGCCTGAATGCCAATTCACTTTTCAGAGAACCGAAGAACCTTATGACTTGAACTTTCCAGCCGATAGCGGACAAAGTGAATTCGAGCATTTTTGTGTGTTCGACTCAAAATGCGTGAGATCCATTCTTGATGAAGAAAATAGCCCGGCTTTCACACCAATAGGATTCGACTTCTTTAATACTTTGATCATCGCTCACGACGGCGTTAAGGAACGTTTTGTCGCAGAAATGGTTTCAAAGGACAAACCTCACGAATTTTCCGAAATGTTCGTGAATGAAAACGATGTTCAAGCGTTGATTTTTGGATTAGGCGCCGCAACTAGTCTTTCTGACCTCGAAAAACTGTCACAGTTTAGTGAAATCGAAAATGCTCAAAAAGCTCAAACAATACTAAGATTAGCCGAGTTAAATGCTTTAGATAAGACTCAGGCTATCGCCGTGTTCGATCAAACACGAGAACAATTGAATGAGTTTTGTAGAAGCGTGAGTGTATCATTTCCACTGGTTTCCGCAGAGAAAATAGAGTCATATCGCAAAGCGATTGAGGAAGTAAAACAGTTTGAAGCTTTATCTAGAACCGAAGGTGTTGAAAGTTTGAAACAACATGAAATAGCCAATATAGGATCTGTGGAATGGACGACTTTCATAAAGGCAGGGAAGGCGTACGCAGATACTTTAAGCACTGACTACCCTAATCAAGAAGATGATAAATGCATATTTTGTCTTCAAACACTTGATGCTACGCATTCCCAGCTCATTCACGCTTACTGGAATCTGCTAAAAGGAAAGGCGGCCGCAGAATTAGCTATAGCAAAAAGCTCTGTGGCTCTAATGCTTCAAGAGCTACGCGCCGCTCCGTCTATAGGATTCGATGACACCCTTTCTGTATTTGAACATGTGAACAACTTTGATCCATCGCTTGCGCAGAGATGGAGCGGTTTAGTATCCAGTTATAAGGAATCAATCGCGGCAAGTATTACAGCTCTTGAGAAACTCAATTCATCTCTTTTACCTGTTGGGATCGAAGGAGATAGTACTGAGTTCGACCCTTGCGTGGCGGCGATCCAAGCTGAGCGAGCAGCGCTTATTAATACAAATACAACCGAAGAGATCGGCAAGCTAAAAAGTCAGTTGGCATTATTTGAGGACCAAGAACTACTGGGAAGAGTAAAAGATAAGGTTGCCGCCTATATTGATACTTGTAAGTGGTTAGAATTAGCACGCACTAAGCAGACCGAGCTGACTACAACTGGTATTACACGGAAACAAGGCGCATTGTATGACGAGCACGTCACTGCCGAATACGTGGAGAATTTCAACAGGGAGTGCGAGGCTTTAGGAGCCCCATCTTTTGTGAACCTCCAACAACGAAATGAACGGGCTTCAACATTGCGCAAGCTAACAATTTCTGACTATAAAGCGATTAAGGTTCTAAGCGAGGGAGAGCAACGCGCGATTTCTCTCGCAGATTTCATCACGGAAGCATCTCTAAATCCGATTAATCGAGGTGTGATTTTTGACGATCCAGTTTCTTCGCAGGACCATGAACGTAAGGAATTTATTGCCGCACGTCTAGTGGAGTTGGCTAAGAGTCGGCAGGTGATATTGTTCACTCATGACATAGCCTTTCTTTCTCGAATTTTAAGCCTGGCCAGCCGCGAGGCTGTGGAGGTGACACACAATTACATAAAGAAGATTGGAGATACCCCAGGAATTATTGAAGAAGATCTACCATGGATTGCAAAGAGTGTGAAAGCCCGCGTAGGGATGTTGAAGCAAGGATTGGTAGAGCTTAAGAAGGTTGAACAACGAGGAGATCCAGATGAGTACCTAGATGCGGCTAAAAAATGGTATGGGCAAATCAGAGATACCTGGGAACGAACTGTTGATGAACGACTATTTAAAGGTGTGATTGAAAGATTTACACCTGGCGTTCACACGGTGAAACTAAAGCAAGTTGTCGTCACAGATGAGATGGTTGCAGAAATTGATAAAGGTATGACTCAGAGTTCGGCTTGGTTGCACGATGCAGCTCCTGGATTAAATCCAACTCCTCCGAATACGGTAAGAGCAGAACAGGATCTGAGAGATCTGGATACCTTTATTGCTAATTGTCCGGCGTAGGAAATAGTTTGTATCGAGATCAGTGAGTCATCAATGTGCATAACGTTGACGCGGCGCCGCTCCATTATTGGCCCTCAGGTTTCTAACAGGAATGAAACGCACCGATTGAGTCGTTATTCGTGAGTAAGGACTAGTTAAAAAGTAATCAAAGATTTGCCTTATCTTCGCGGGATTAGTTCGAGAAGTATCCCGAAACGGCCAGCCAACTCGGGCTAGCACCAAATCCATATGATATCAGAGCGCCCGAGAAACTTAAAAGATCGCCGAAGAGGCGCTTTTTTGTTATCATAAAATTGGCAGTATTAAAAACAAACCCATGCCAAAAACCCGCTGTAAATGGAGTGGTACAAACCCTCTCATGGTGAAGTATCACGATGAAGAATGGGGAGTGCCGGTACACAACGATGCCAAGCTTTTTGAGTTCCTTATCTTAGAAGGTGCTCAGGCAGGACTGAGCTGGCAAACCATACTCAATAGGCGAGAAACATACCGAAAAGCTTTTCATGGTTTTGATGCAGCAAAAATAGCAAAGTACAATACCAAAGATGTAAAGCGGCTACTAGCTGACCCTGGTATAATTCGCAATCGGTTAAAAGTTAATGCCGCCATTAGCAATGCCAAAGCTTTTCTAAATATTCAAAAAGAGTTCGGTTCATTCAACGACTATATTTGGAGTTTTGTAAATGGAAAAACCATTGACCATAAAGTAAAAAGCATGAGCAGTATTCCAGTTACAACCAAAGAATCAGATGCCATGAGTAAAGACCTGTTAAAGCATGGATTCAAATTTGTTGGCTCAACCATTTGCTATGCTTTCATGCAAGCAGTAGGAATGGTGAATGATCACGAACTAAAATGTTTTAGGTATAAAATTATATGAAATCCTCTCCAAAACCACCACAAGATGTATCAAGCTATATTGCAGGAGTGCCGGTTGCGGTGCAAAAGCATTTGCAGAAAATTCGTAAGCTGGTGTTGAAGGCAGATAAACGGTTGGTAGAAAGCATGGCCTATGGTATGCCAGCGTACAAGCTTCATAAAAAGCCTGTGTTTTACTTTGGCGCATTTACCAAACATATTGGAGTTTATGCCACACCAAATTGCCACGCCAAGTTTGCTAAACAGCTAAAACCATACAAACAAGGCAAAGGCTCGGTGCAGTTTGCTTTAACAGAACCAATTCCTTTTGACCTCATTGAGCAAATGATAAAGTTCAATGTGCAAAATATAAAAAAGTAAAACTATGATAAGCCGATGGAAATATAAATCTACCAATACAGCAAAGACGAAGGCAATAAAAATTTACCATGCGCGCAAAAGGCCAACTAAGCTGGCTGCGTTGCTCTGCGAAGCTTTGCAGTCTAGAGGGCTGTTAGCTAAAACCGAATACCATGATGGTCATAAAACTATAGACATAGTAATTCCTAAATCCAAAATTGATATTGAAGTAGATGGCATACAGCACTTAACGAGTCCTAGGCAAATTTTGGCTGATTTAAATAGGAGCTACTACTCGAACAAACAAGGGTATAAAACCATACACATACCTAACGAGTTGCTTAAAACAAATTTAGATAAAATTGCCAATGCTATTTGCGCAGCTGCGGTAGCCTGCGAACTTAAAATATATTTTCATTACAAAAGTCGAGTTTCAATCCATAGAAAATAAAAAATTTGTTTAACATATTAGATTATGCTAATATGTATTTATGCAACAATCCACTAGCTGTAAAGTGTTTGGTAACTTAGACAGACAGAAACTTATTGTCTGTTTAGAACAAGCCCAAAATGTTTCTACTTTGCTTACAAAATGTGAACTTAGCCAGTCTGCTTTGTCACAACACCTTAAAGTGTTAAGGGAAGCTGGTATAGTTTCCACTGTGCGTTACGGTAAAGAGATTCACTACCGCACCAAGCACAATACAGCACTAAAAATTGCTAAATTATTATTAAAATTTGAACATGCTTTCAAATCCAAGTAAACCAATGCTTTATATTGTTATTGCCGGATTTTTAGTTATTGCCGGCGGCTTCTACTTTTTAACCAGAAACCAATCTTCCGACATTCAACCAGATGCTCAAGCTGGTGGCAACAACCAAGAGCAATCACAACATAAGTTGGTGGCTGGTATGGAATTTGCCAAAGAGCTACAAGCACAACCAGAAGCTGTAGTGCTAGATGTGCGTACTCCTGCTGAATTTGGTAGCGGCCACGTGGCCAATGCCAGGAACTTAGATTTCTATGACAGTGGTTTTTCCACCCAGCTGGATGCTTTAGATAAGTCAAAACACTATTTTATATATTGCCGTTCAGGTAGTAGGTCTGCTCAAGCAGTGCGCATCATGAAACAGTTAGGGTTTAGCCAAATAACCGAACTTTCTGGCGGTATTGCAGGCAACCCTGGGTTAGTGCAATAATTTGACTATCATTAAATTAGAATTAATCATAAAATTATGAAACAAAATATGGGTACCGCAGACAGAGCGCTACGTGTAGTAGCAGCTGTGGTGTTAGCAGGGTTATACTTTTTAGGGTATGTTTCGGGCGCTGTTGGTGTAGTGTTGTTGGTTATTGCTGTTGTGTTCTTGCTTACTAGCTTAGTTGGGTTTTGTCCGCTATATACTCTTTGTGGATGGAACACATGTCCAGCAGATTCCTGCAAAATCGATGGAAAAAAATAGATACGTATGCGAAAAACTCAGCTTTCCATAAGCTGAGTTTTTTTGTTATAGTTAACACATGAAAATTATTGTCGGATCAGCCAATTTAAATAAGGTGGAAGCTGTGAAAGAAGCTCTAGCAGATTACCCAGAATTTGTGTCTGCAGAAGTAGACTACATTGCAGCAGACTCGGAAGTTTCTAACCAACCGAAAACTTTGGCAGAAACCATTGCCGGGGCTAAAAACCGGGCCCGCAACGCTTTTGTGGACTGCGATTATAGCGTTGGTTTAGAAAGTGGTTTGTTTGCAGTTCCAGACACTAAAAGTGGTTACATGGACATAACCATTTGCGCCATTTACGATGGCAACACTTACCATTTAGGCGGTTCTTCAGTGTTTGAATATCCTAAAACTATGGTGGATATGGTATTTGAAAAGGGTTTCGAAATAGACCAAGCAGCCAAAGCAGCTGGAGTAACTAGCAATGATAGAGTTGGCAGGGCAGAAGGGATGATTGGCATTTTGAGCCATGGCCGGTTAGATCGCAAAGGTTACACTAAGCAAGCGGTCACTACCGCGTTGGTGCATTTGTTAAACCCTGAATATTATTCTTAATTTAAAAGTATGGCTATTCGCGCAGTTCTCATGGATATAGGGGGAGTAGTTATAGTCAACACTGCCACTGAAACAGATTTTGAAGTTATGGCAGAAAAGTTTGGCGCAGTTATTGGGGTAGAGGCTGAAGCTATAAACAGTTTACGCAAACAGCATTTGCGAGAAATGATGACAGGTCGTTACACCACCTCAGATTTTTTTTCAGATTTGGGTAAGCAAACCGGGAAGCCGCTTCCAGAAAATATAGAGCAGTTGTGGGTAGATACTATAGTCCCAGAATTGAAAGTTAACCACGAATTGTTGTCCTGGGTGGACCACACTAGAGAGCATTGTCGGGTTGTGGTTTTTTCTACAGTGTCGGACTTGAGGGTCAAACTGGACCGGAAGTTGGGGATTTACTGCCATTTCGATGAGGTGTTTTTGTCTTTAGATTATGGAGTGACTAAATACAACCCTGAATTTTTTGAAAAAACTTTGGCCAAGCTAAAAGTCTCCCCAGATGAAGCTCTGCTCATAGATGATCAGCTCATTAACATTTCTAGAGCAGCTAATTTGGGAATAAATGGACTGGAGTATAGACCATGCTATATAAATAACCCGCAGTCTTTTGAAGCAGCTGTGTCGGCATATGAATTTAATGACCGCTAAACTTTGCGGTACTAATTTATTTTTAGCGGTGATATACTGTAGTTAAGTAACATCAAGCTATGAAAACTACTAAATTTACCATATTTGGGTTTGCTTTTGCCGGATTATTATTTTCTGGCTACCAAAGTGCTGTTAAATTTTTTAATGAGACTTGTGCTATAGATTCTTGCCCGTACTTTTTAGGACAGCCAGCCTGCTACTACGGTTTTGCAATGTTCATATTGCTGACAGGGTTTGCTGTATGGTTGGTGTTAGACCATGCCAAATGGCGAGTTGCTGGCTGGGGCTTGTTCTTGGTTGGTTTGGTAGACACAGTTTTTTCT
>CAZQWV010000035.1:0-7703 GCA_964597185.1 uncultured Candidatus Saccharibacteria bacterium | reverse complement strand
CAAAGGCGGTGCTCTACCAAATGAGCTAAGGGCCCTTATGTAATTTTATGGTTTTAACCAGGGAAGAAATCTACCGAGCCAAAGATCCAAGCTACTCCTAGGAACATTATAGCGATACCTACCAATTTCCACCAGGTGTAGGTTCCTGCCATTGGGGCTTTGAACCATTTTTCAGCAAATTCTATGCGTCCTGTGGTATCTGTAATTTTAACACTATATTTGATGAGAAAAAAGCCTCCCACCATAACTAGTAACCCGCCAATAATTCTTAAGATTATCATTTTTGTTTTTCTGGTGGGCGTACTTGGAATTGAACCAAGGACCTCGTCATTATCAGTGACGCGCTCTAACCAACTGAGCTATACGCCCTTATTATTTTTTAGTTACAATGTATTTTAGCAAAGAGTTTTATTTTTGACAATAGCCCTAAAATGTAGTATTATAAATTCAAAGTTTTCCATATTTAGAAACAAAATTTTACTTTTTTGCCATTTTGGCCCATGTTTTTTTCCAAAAATAAATCTATAGTCGGGGTAGATATTGGGACCACCTATATAAAGATAGCCCAAGTTACCCACAATAGCGTTAAAGACAAATCCCTAGACACATATGGGATTGTTAATGTAAATGGCCAAGTAGGAACCAGCCAGGAAGCTGGAATTCGCGAAACTGCAACAATTTTAAGAAATTTGTTGAGTAAAGCTGGTGTTACTACTAAAAGATGTGTTGCTAGTTTGCCCAATTCTGCTGTGTTTACTTCTGTCATAGATATGCCAAAAATGTCAGATAAGGATTTAGCTTCTGCTATGCAGTTTGAAGCTAAAAAGTATGTACCTCTACCTTTCGCTGAAGTTAAAATTGATTGGGCTATTATTTCTGAAAACAAAGAAACCAATTCTTTGAAGGTTATGCTCATAGCTGTGCCAAATCAAGTTAAAGATAATTATCAAGCTTTATTCCAAGAAGCTGGATTAGAACTAGAAGTGATAGAAATTGAAGCTTTGGCTTTAATTCGCTCTTTGGTAGTTGATCCTACAAAAAACAATGTTATAATAGATATAGGAGCAAAAGCTACTGGATTAAATGTAGTAAAAAATGGTTTGCTTCAACTGACCCGAAATTTGAATATTGGTGGAGACACCATCACAGAACGTATTGCTGAAAGTTTAAACATTACTTTTAGCCGGGCAGAGCAGTTTAAAAAAGAATTTGGTGTAAATGGAGATAATTTTCTTCCAGAAACCATTAAACCAGTTCTGAATATTATCAAAAACGAAGTAAAACAGCTGGTTAGCATATATCAGTCTCACAATGTCAGCATAGATAATATATTGTTAGTAGGCGGGGGATCTCAATTACCAGGTACAGCAGATTATTTTAAAGATTTAGGTAGCACAGTATATTTAGGAAACAGTTTGGCTCAGGTCAGTTACCCACAATCGGTAGAAGCTTTATTGGCAAGATCTAGAGCCCAGTTGCCAGTTGCTATAGGTCTAGCATTAAGAACGGAAAATTAAAAGAAAAACACATCATGGCCCAAATTAACCTTTTGGACTCCGAACCAAAGTCAGGGTTTTCCAGAAATGGATACTCAATACTTACCAAAGTTATGGTAGGTTTATTAGTGTTGTTGGTTTTGTTTTATGGATACCTCTACTTCCGCCAAGGCCAGATCCAAAAAGAAATTAATTCAGTTAGAGAGCGTACTCAAGCTGCCCAAAAAGAAGCTATCGCTAATAGCGACAGAGATGAGCTACTTACTCGCCAAGGCCAATTAGCTGCATTGAACCCACTCATTGAAGACCATGTTTACTGGTCTGGACTTTTGCCAGAACTAGCACGCATTAGCTTGCGTCAATCAAATTACGTAGCTGTGTCAGCAGTAGATAATGGCAACCTCATATTAAGCGTGGAAATGCCTACTTATGCAGACTTAGATAAGTTTCTGCAAGTCTTTGATTTACCTGAATACAATAGACAGTTTAGTAACGTAAGGACTTTATCTATAAATAAAGCTACTGAAGAAGGTCAAACTGCTTATGTTATGAGAGTTCAGCTTACTTTTAATACGGAGTTTATTAAAAACGCCAACCCTTAATATATGGAAACCAAAGTAAAATCCAATTTAATTGCTCGGACTAAGTATCACAACAGCTTATTTGAAGTTATTGTGCTTTTGGTGGTGTTTTTACTACTAGCTTTTTTCGTGGTTAAACCAAAATATAACAACACCAGTGTTAAATCTGCAGAACTCAAAGAATCTCAGGAACAGTATAAAAAAGTTGAGACAGATTTGGAAAATATGAATAACCTTATTAGCAAGTTGGAAAAGTCTAAAGAAGAAATTGCTTTAGCTGACCAAGCATTGCCGTTGCATGGCAGAATTACTGCATTGAACTTGCTCATAGATAATTTAGTAGTAAGCTCTGGTATGAAGTTGGCTTCAATTACTAGTGAAGATATGGGTGATGCTATAGTAGCAGGAGATAAAAAGTTATTAGAAGACCCATTTGGTGCAGATCGCAAATTACAGTTAAACCAAATTACTGTTACGGTTACTGGTCCTGTAGAGCAATTCCGCCAGTTGTTGAAACTCATTGAAAGCAATTCAAGATTAATGGATATTCAGACAATTTCTATATCTAATCAAGACGAAATTTTGTACAAGATCAAACTAAAAGCTTACTTCTATGCACCTCAGTATGAAGAAGTAAAATCTGTGGAGGAATAGAGCAATGGAAAAGAAAAATATCATTTACATTATTGCCACAGTTGTAGTCTTACTAGTAGTAGGTTACATAATATACCGAGCTTTCTTTACAGGTAACTTACCAGACACTGCATTACAAATCTCAGTAGAAGAAGTAGCTCCAGTAGCGCCAATTTTAACAAAAGGCACTGCTTTAGATTTTGAACCAATAAGAGAATATAACAGCCAAGGTCAATTATTTAGCTACCCTAAACCTACTTTAGAAGAAACAGGTTTACCTTTGTCCGATTTAATTAGATAGCCTATGTCTCAGGATCCAGTTAAGACATCTGTTGCTTCATCTTTTGAGCAATTTTTGCTTGATCATGGGTTTATTAACCAAGAAGCATTCAGTAAACTACAAAAAATCAAATCAACCGCTCCGGTAAATGGTTCAGCAACACCAGAAACTGCTCAAATCCTTCTCCAAGAACGGATGTTGGATGAAGAAGGTGTTGCTAAGGCTAGAGCCGGATTTTTAAATTTACCTTATATAGATTTGCGTAAGGTTCAGCCAGAAAGAGCTTTGTTAGATGCCATACCAGAAGAGTCACGCAATTTCTATAATATGGTTCCATTTGAGAAAAAAGACCATGATTTAAAAGTTGCTGTAGCAGACCCAACAAACCTTCAAGCTCTAGAAGCTTTGGAATTTTTAGGCCAAAAGCAAAATTTGCAAATTCATATCTACTTGGCGTCCAATAGCTCTTTAGATGTGGCCATGGGTAGAAAGCAGAACCTTACTACAGCTGTAGATGAAGCTTTAAAGGATATTGAAACCAAAGAAGATTTGTCTGCCATGGTTAAGCAAGCTGTTAAACCACAGCAAAAAGAAGAAAACATTGAAGATGCCCCAATACGCAAAATTGTTGATGTTATTTTAACCAATGCTATTGAGGCTAATGCTTCCGATATTCATATTGAACCATCGGATAATGACGTTAGAGTAAGGTACCGTATAGACGGTATTTTGCATACTTCGTTGCGCTTACCCCGCAGTGTTTTGCCTGCTATAGTTTCTCGCATAAAAATTTTGTCAGATTTAAAAATTGATGAACAGCGTTTACCTCAAGATGGCCGTTTCCATGTAGACTTAGATAAAGCTGAGATAGATTTGCGTGTTTCTACACTCCCTATTATGGGTGGTGAAAAAGTAGTAATGCGTATTTTAGATAAGTCAGGTGCTGTTCCAACTTTAGAGCAATTAGGTTTGCGTGGCACAGCTCTAAATTGGGTTCAAGAAAACATAAAAAAATCTCACGGTGTATTCCTCATAACTGGGCCTACAGGAAGCGGTAAATCTACCACTTTGTATGCTATTTTGAACATTCTAAATAGCACTTCAGTAAATATTGTTACTCTAGAAGACCCAGTTGAATACTTTATTCAAGGAGTAAACCAAAGCCAAATAAACCCAGATATTGGTTTAACTTTTGCTTCAGGATTACGTAGTATTTTGCGCCAAGACCCAAACATCATTATGGTTGGGGAAATTCGTGATGAAGAAACTGCAGAATTAGCTGTTCATGCTGCTTTAACAGGTCACTTAGTGTTCTCAACTCTTCACACTAACAACTCTGTTGGAGCCATTCCACGCTTAACCAATATGAAAATTGAACCTTTTTTGTTGTCTGCTTCAATCAACTTGGTTATGGCTCAGCGTTTAATACGAAAATTATGCGACCACTGTAAAAAAATTGTAGAAATAAGCCCTGTTATAAAAGAAGAGATGGAAGCTAATATTAAAGGTGTACCTAAAGAGTACATTGAAGGTTTTGACCCAAACAATTTAACCATGTATGCAGCAGATGGATGTGAACAGTGCGGACATACTGGATACAAAGGGCGCATGGCCATATTTGAAGTTCTGCCTATGGAACCAAATTTGCAAGAAATGGTGTTCAAAGAAACCCCAGCCTACAAGGTCTATGAAGAAGGACTAAAAATGGGTATGATAAATATGAAACAAGATGGTATTATTAAAGTACTGCGCGGAGAGACTACTATGGAAGAGATAGCCCGCGTAACTAGTGAATAGCTCATGGAATATCTGTTTTACAATCACTACTATTTGAAACCAATGAATTTTGAAAATCAAAATAAAATTATTGTGCTAGCTGAGCCTGAGCCTGAAACCAGAGGGTTGTATCACAAACATTTGGCATCTCCTAATATAGTCATTCAGTTATGCGAAGATTTAGAAAAGTTGCCAGGTGTACTAGAGCTATACCAGCCAGATCTACTCATAGTTAATCCAGGAGCTAACCCTGCCAGTGGATTGGTATTTTTAAAAAATTTGAGGAAATTTCAGCCAAATCTTAGTATAATAACTATAGGCTACGGAACCCCAGACGAATACTTAGACAGGTTTATGGAATTAGGGGTTTCTTGCCACATCAATAGGTATTTGACTAGACCTCAAGATGTCACTGTTGCAGTAACTCAAGTATTGGGTAATATTTATCAATAAATTTATAAAAACAAAAATATGTACAAAGCCAGCGAATTAGAACTAAATAAGCTCCTTGCTCTAACACTAGAACGTAACGCTTCCGACTTACACTTAATTGTAGGTGAGCCTCCAATTATTCGTGTTGATAGTGAACTTATACGCTTAGAAGATTACCAAGTATTGAGCCAAGACGGTATCTCTGATTTGATGGATATTATGCTGGATGCCAGACAAAAGAAAGATTTTGAAGAAACCATGAATTTGGACTTCTCATATTCTTTCAAAGACAACGCTCGTTTCCGTGTTAACGCATATCGTCAGCAAGGGATGACTTCTGCTGCTTTTCGTTTGGTGCCAAACCACATTAAGACTTTAGAAGAATTAAGTTTACCTCCAATCTTACGCAAATTTACAGAAAACAGACAAGGGCTAGTTTTGGTAGTAGGTCCAACAGGTCATGGTAAGTCCACTGCTTTGGCTTCTATGATAAGCGATATTAACAATAATCGTTCAGACCACATTTTAACCATTGAAGACCCGGTAGAATTTTTACATACCCCTAAAAAGTCAGTTATTTCTCAACGTGAAGTTGGAACTGACACTCCAGACTTTCCTGCAGCTTTAAAATCTGCTTTGCGTGAAGATATTAATACAGTGCTGGTTGGGGAAATGCGCGACTTAGAATCTGTATCTGCTGCTCTAACTTTAGCAGAAACAGGTCACTTAATTTTGGCTACTTTGCACACCAATGATGCTGCTCAAAGTATTGACCGTATTGTGGATGTTTTCCCAGCCTCTCAACAACCTCAAATTCGCAGCCAATTGGCTAGTACTTTGCTCGGCGTTGTGTCCTTACGTTTGTTGCCTAAAATTGGGGGCGGTAGAATCCCAGCTTATGAATTGATGATAAGCAACCATGCTATCAGAAATACTATTAGAGATAACAGAATTTTTGAAATTCCGAATGTTATTCAGACATCTTATGAAGAAGGAATGATGCCACTAGACCGTAGCTTGGCTACATTGGTTAAACAAGGTATGGTAGAACTAGAGGTGGCTCAAAACTTCGTGTTAGATAAAGATTACTTCTTATCCTTATTGGGTTAATAAATGCAATATTCATACCAAGCCCGTAATCGGGCAGGACAAATTAAGACCGGGTTTGTAGTAGCTCCTAACCAGACCAAAGCAGAACAGCTGTTATCTGAGAATGGCTTTATCATTATTTCATTGGCTGAAAAGAAGCAAAACTGGTTAGTTAACAATAACCCTTTTGCTGCCAAAGTATCTTATAAGGATTTGGTTTTGTTTTCTCGTCAGCTGTCTACCCTTATTTCAGCAAGAGTTCCAATTTTGCAAGCTTTGCGTATTTTGGAAAAACAAATTGAGAACAAAGCCTTGTTATTAATCATTCGAGATCTTATTGCTTCTGTAGAAAATGGTGAAAGTTTTTCTTTAGCTTTGTCTAAGTACCCAGAAACATTTGGCAATATATATGTATCTTTAGTAAAGTCTGGTGAGTCTTCTGGTTCTGTAGCAGATTCTTTAAACTATTTAGCAGACCAATTGGAAAAAGACTTTGAGTTGCGCAACAGAGTTCGTAGCGCTATGACCTACCCAGCATTTGTCATGTTAGCTTTAGGTATAGTTGGGTTTTTAATGTTCAAGTTCGTTCTTCCTAATCTGACTTCTGTATTAGAAGAACAGGGCGGCTCTTTGCCACCACTAACCTTAGCTATAATTGCAATAACCAAGTTTTTCCAGGTCTACTGGTGGACAGTAATTTTGGCTTTGGCTGGACTAATTTTAGCAATTAGAATGTATTTGCGTACCCCATCTGGTAAATATAACTGGGATGCTGCCAAAATTCACATACCTTTAATAGGCAAAATTTTTAGAGAAGTATACTACACCCGCTTTGCACGAAACCTTTCTACTCTTATTGCAGGAGGTATCCCTATTATCCAAGCTTTAAATATTGTTAGTGAAATTATTAACAATATGGTGTATCAAGATATTTTATTAGAAGCTGCTGCAGATGTAACCAACGGAAAAAATATTAGTGACTCTTTGAGTAATCACAAAGAATTTCCTGTTTTAGTAACTCAGATGGTGCGGGTCGGTGAGCAAACTGCTCAAATGGATACCATTTTGAAAAAGTTGGCAGAATTCTATGAAAAAGAAGTAGACAACAGAGTTAACACCCTCTCTACATTGCTTGAACCATTTATCATGATTGTTTTGGGTGTTGCAGTTGGTATTTTGGTGGCTGGTATTTTACTTCCAATTTACAATATTGCTAGCAGCGGAGTATAAAATTTTCCCCAAAAAAAGTTGATTTTTTGGCCATTTTCTGCTATACTTATAATAGAACTGAAAAATAACGACCATACTTAAGAAATTAGGTAGTAGGTCACCCATCCAAAATCGATTGGGGGTGAAAACATTGAGAAACAAAACACAAAAAGGATTTACCTTAATTGAACTTTTGGTAGTTATCGC
>CAZQWV010000034.1:0-7894 GCA_964597185.1 uncultured Candidatus Saccharibacteria bacterium | reverse complement strand
AGTTTACCTTACCTTTAGCTGGTGGCTGCAAGTTAGGCGAACGGACTGGGCGCACACACTTGTATGCTTTAGAAAAATTGGGAGTGAAAATTAAAACTCACCATGACTACTACAAAGTTAGCCGCGGCATACTCAAACCTTCTACCATAGTATTGTATGAGTCCGGTGATACAGTCACCGAAAACGTGCTTATGGCAGCCAGCCGCATTCCAGGCAAAACAGTTATTAAGTTTGCTTCCTCCAACTACATGGTGCAAGACCTCTGCCACTTTTTGAAATTGTTTGGCATTCGCATAGATGGAGTTGGCACCAACACCTTAACTGTGTATGGTAAAGCTCGCCTAGACCAAAACGTAACCTACTCTTTGTCTGAAGACCCTATTGAAGCCATGATGTTTGTATCTCTGGCTGCTACCACCAACTCCAATTTACTTATTAAACGTTGCCCTATAGATTTTCTAGAGTTAGAACTGTTGAAGCTAGAAAAAATGGGGTTGAAGTTTAAAGTTAGCAGGCGTTACAAAAGCCGCAACGGCATAACTGACTTAGTAGATATTCAAACTTCTAAGTCCCGCCTCAAAGCTTTAGAAGAAAAGATTTACGCCCGTCCTTTCCCAGGGCTAAACATAGACAACTTGCCTTTCTTTGTACCAATTGCCACTAAAGCAAAAGGTAAAACTCTCATTCACGACTGGGTTTATGAAAACCGCGCCATTTACTACATGGAAATGGAGAAACTGCGTGCTAACATTATTTTGGCAGATCCGCACCGGGTTTATGTAGAAGGCCCTACCCAACTACGAGCTGCTGACATAGTTTGTCCTCCAGCTCTGCGCCCTGCTTCCATTATTCTCATTGGCATGCTAGCTGCAGAAGGCCGCTCAGTGTTGTCTAACATTTACTCTATTAACCGTGGGTATGAAAACCTTATTGAACGGTTAAAGCAAATTGGTGCTAAAATAGATATAGTTTACGGAATTTAGTTTCCAAACCGCTCCTGGGAAGGAGCGGTTTTTTTATTGGCAGACTTTAAGGTTTAGGTGCAAATATCTTCTAAAGTTTTGCGGCGGAATCTTCTATCTCGCCTGTTGCCTAAACGTACTGCTTCAATTTTTCCTTCCTTTTCCCAATTGCGTAAAGTATTGGGGTGGACATTGATGAGAGAGGCAGCTTCTCGTAAGGTCAGAAGACCAGACAAGTGGTTTGGTTCACTAGTTTTGAACATATACTAAACAAATTAATAATTTAAGTTTAGTTTGGCATATGCCTGATTATGAAAAATTAAAGTAAAATTAAAATTATGATAAAGATGGGGATAAATTATTTTCTTATATCAATTTTATACCCTCTTCCGGATACTGTATGAATCAATTTTGTTTGACCTTTTGTATCTATCTTGCGCCGCAAATTTAAAATATGGGTTTCTATTGTGTTGGAGAAAATATCACCATTTAAATCCCAAACATGCTCCATAATTGCTCCACGAGACACAACAGCTTCTTTGTTGCGCATTAAATATTCCAACAAAGCAAATTCTTTTCTGGTAAGTTGTATGTATTTATCATCCCTTGTCACTCTATACTTCAAAGGATCCAACACTAAGTTGTCTATTGTAAGTATGCTTTCTTGCCAATTACTTGGCCTACGCAGCATGGCATGTATTCTTGCTAATAGCTCATCAAATACAAAGGGTTTGGTAATATAATCATCTGCTCCCATATTTAATAGCTCTATTTTTTCTGGGACTGCTCCGCGCACGGAAACTACTATAATAGGGCAAGTTTTACCAGCTGCTCTAATTTCACGGCAAATTACATCTCCCTTTTTTCCAGGTAGTACATAGTCTAGTAAAATCACATCATACTCATTGGTACGACCTAAAAATGAACCTTTGTCCCCTCCACTAGCCACGTCAACAAAAAACCCTTGGTTCTCCAAGTTGCTTTTAAGCAATAATTGTAAATCTGGTTCGTCTTCTATGACTAAAATTCTCATATTATAAAATGATTATAAAACACCGAGTTTATGGTGACAACATGATTTTAGAAAGATTTTAGATTTATTTTATCTTTTTTTGATATTGGTTAAGGCATAATTATTATGTGACTGAGCAAAATCCTTTTCTTAATAGACTTGAAACTCTCAAACCAGAAGTCTGGCAAGAAATTGAAAGAATAATTTCACAGCACCACAAAAGTTTGTACTTTGACATAATTTGGGAATACTCAAAAAGAAAAGGTAAATATTTTAGGCCAGTACTATTCCTAATTAGTTTAGAAATGTATGGGCTACAATACAAACCCTTTTTACCAATAGCAGCAGCTCTGCAATTGTGTGAAGATTGGTTACTCATACATGATGACATTGAAGATGGTTCTGCTATTAGACGCGGCTTACCAAGCTTACATGAAAAGTATGGCACCGAAATAGCACTAAATGCTGGCGATGCTTTGCATGCCATTATGTGGCAAAGCCTATACTCTGGCCTTGCTCAACATAAATTTGGGAACAATGCTTTGCTCTGCTTTAATAATATGCTCAATAGAACTCTTTATGGGCAGTACTTAGATCTTTCATGGAATCGCAGCAAAGCCATAGCACCTAGCGAACAACTATATAATACGATGGTAATCAATAAAACTTGTAGCTACACCACAACTGGTCCCATAGAACTTGCAGCACGTCTCGCTGGCCAAAGCCTTGATAAGTTAAATTTAATACGATCATGGTCAAATTTATTTGGTTTGTGCTTTCAATTAAAAGACGACCTGTTAGATATTGACTCCGACACATTTGAAAGAAAATTAACATGGCCCTTAGTGCAGTTGTGGCAGAACAGCCAAAAAAGCGAGAAGCAGGAATTAGTAAAAATATATACTCAGAGCAATTCACCAGTTACTAAAAATGAAGCTTTTAGAGTGTCCCAGCTTATGGAAAAATATATGATTAAACAATTAGTAAACATAGATATAATTCAGTTATATGAGAAAACTATTAAATTATTTGATCAATATGTTTGTAATACTTGGGGCTATCAAGATAGTAATGTAGTAAGAGAAGCGATTAGGTTTTCAGTTACAAGAAAATATTAAAAATTAAATCATGATAAATTTGATTGAAAAAATTCTAAACGAGGTTCATAATGAAAGCACTATAGAAATTTCTAACTTTGTAGAAGAGAGTAGTTTTTTACCCTGGAATGACTAGCGATACAGAAAATATATCAGATGCCATTATAAACAAAAGAAAGTGGTTGCATAACACTTTTGTCAAAATGTACCGCTTTCTTTTGTTACCTAAATCTCACAATGAAGATAGTAGGCGGAGGGAGTTTATTCTCAACGTTATACTGCTGTCTTCAATATTATTCGTGGGGTTTCTAGATTTTACAATTTTGGTTAATACAATAACCAACGATAAATACAGCGGCGTGCCCTTTGGTATATTCAGTTTGGTGTTGGTTTTATTTGTAGCTATGTATGTTTTATCTAGATGGGGATATTTTATAGTTGCATCATACTTGTTTGTTGCTTTCTACTTTGTAGTAACTTCTTATAGTTCCTATAGGTGGGGCACATACCTCCCATCCAGTTTACTAAATTTTGTACTACTCATTATTATCTCTAGCATTTTACTGGGAACTAAGTTTGGTTTTGTAGTAACTGGGGTGATAAGCATAACATTGGGCATTATTGGTTACCGTGAAGTTTCACATGGTGTGGACTTTGCTACTTTTTGGCAAGATAAAGTATATAGATTCAATGATGTACTAGAGTTTATTATTACATTTTTTGTGATAATGACTATTTCTTGGCTGTCTAATAGAGAAATTGAAAAGTCATTAATTCGTGCCAGAAAGTCCGAAGCAGATTTAGCAGAAGAGCGAGATAATTTAGAAATAACTGTGCAACAGCGTACACAGAAACTAAGAGAGTTACAAACAGCTAGAGTAACCGAGTTGCATCGGTTAGCTGAGTCTGGTAGACAAGCAGCAGGTTTTTTTCATGATCTTATGAACCCACTTACCGCGATTGCAATGTCAGTTCAGGATTTAAAAAATAAGGCCCCTGTTATGGCAGAAAATGTTCAATCTAGCTTAGACCAAGCTATATCTGCTAGTAAAAGAATGGAAAATTTTATACAAGCTATACGCAAACAGTCAAAAAGTGAGGAGGAAGACTGCTTGTTTAGTTTAAATAACGAAATTGAACAAGCTGTTTTACTATTACAGCACAAAGCAAAACGAGAAGATGTACACATTAACTTTGTATTTCTTTGCCAAATTACTGGAATGGGCAAACCACAACAGTTCTATCAAATTATTAGCAATTTATTAAGCAATGCTATTGAATCATATGAAGGTAGCGAACTAAAAAATAAGGTGGTAGAGATAAAATTGTATTCGGAAAGTGATTCTGTAATTATTAAAGTTTCTGACCAAGGTAAAGGTATTCCTGCAGAAATGCAAAGCAAAATTTTTGATAACTTCTTTACAACCAAAACAGAAACGGGCATGGGACTAGGTTTAGCTATAACTAAAAATATTATAGAGAAGGAATTATCTGGTCACATAAATGTAATTAGTTCAAATACTGGTACAGTATTTTTTGTGGTTTTTCCTTGCAATGATAAATACACAATTGAAGACAAAACACCTATTACAAGTTATTCAGCATGAACAGCGACCCAACGGATCTTTCCCCTCATGGTCTGCACCTATAAATGAATGGAGATTAGGAACTCAAACCAATACAACCTATTTCTGTTCCACAATACTGGGCGCACTACCCAAAAATATTACAGGCAAAACTATAAGTTTGGCCTGTTCTTTTTTATGGTCTCAAAAAACTAATAATTGTTCATGGAATTATTGGACTATTAACTGCCTAGAAAGTAAAATATTTCAAATACCCAATGACTTAGATGATACACACTGTGCAGCCTTTGCTTTGTACAAACACAATAATCAAATTTTTTCAGCTCAGCATTTTGCTAAAATCTTAAAACTTTTATTAGCATTTCAAAACAGTAGCGGAGGGCCATATTATACTTGGATTGTTCCATCAGATTTTAGTAAAGAATGGCGTGATATTGATATAGCAGTAAATTGTAATATTGCTAAATTTTTATACATCTTCAATACAAAGCCTCTTGGTCTATACAAATATATTGAATCTCAAACCAATCGTAGTAATTTTAAATCACAGTATTATTGTGGGGATCTCCCCACAATCTACTTCTTAAGCCGATTCTATGACGGTCCCAATAAAAACAAAGTAATTCAACATTTACTACAAAAGAGGAAGAAAGGGATTTGGAACAACCCCCAAGACACTGCCCTTGCTACCACTGCTTTGTTAAATTTAGGAGTACCTACAAGCAAACTAAAAGCTGCGGTAAAGTACTTAAAGTCCTTGAAGCCTGCCGACATTAAACCCTACCCTTTCTGCTATGACCCGGTGCAAAATGGTCAGCAATACGCCGCTGGTAGCACTGCCCTAACTGCAGCCTTGGTGTTAGAAACTTTGGATAAATACGATAAAGCTCTGTTAGCTGCAAAAGCCACCACCGGACCACAGCAACAATTTTACCAAGCAGTCGTCAAACACATCCACAAAGATGAAGCTAGCTTACCTCAGCCTATGCGCAAACATATTTTGCATTGGGTAAACCAAGTCCTAACCCAAGATAAAACTCATAAAATAGTTTTGTCTAGCTACTGGGCTAAAAATAAAGCTCCTCTCCCTCAAGTAAAACTTGCTTCTCTAGCCACCTTTTACGGCTGGATGAATTACTTACTGCAAGACAAACTCCTAGACAATAAAGGGTCCGCAGACCTTCTCCCTCTGGCCAATTATTTTGCCAGGCAACTGCACCAAACAGTGACCAAACTAGAAAAACACCAACCAGGCGCCATGAAGCTCTTGTCGGAGCTGTGTCAAACTATGGATGAAGCAAACTTGCAAGAACTAAAACACTTTCGCTTAACCTTAGAACAGCTGCAAAAACTTCACACTATTCCTCTACCAACTAAAACTATGTACTGGTCTCTTCTAGCCAATAAATCTATAGGGTTTGCTTTTGGCCCGGCCTTGTTTAATAAAAAGCCTTTACAATTTTACCACCACTACCTCACCGCCAGACAACTTAATGATGATGCGCATGATTGGGAACAAGACTTGCAGGAAGGCCAACTAAACTGCGTTAGCATAGAACTGTTAAAACTCTGGCGAAAAGCCAACCCCAACAAAACTCTCACCATAAAAAATGCAGGTAAAGAACTTCGGCCATTATTTTGGAAAAAGCACATCAAAACAGTTGCTTTGCAAATAGAGCAGCAGTGCGACCTAGCAGAACAACTATCTCGAAACTTCCCTTTGCTGTTAAAGCCTTTACGGTCTGCTGCCTCTCAAGTCCAGCAGCAGCACCTAGCCATGGAAGCTGCAGAGATTATTCAAAGCGGTAAACTTCAAACATCAGCAAAGCCTACGCCACGCAAAAATTCCCAAAATAAAGAACGACGATAGTGCATAAAGCAAAATCGTCGTCCAGTTTGTATGACCTAACTAAAAAGCAGTTAAGTCAGATGAAAAAAATTTAAACCCGGTCCACGCCGCCGTTGTCATCCACGTTGGAAGCATTGGTCGAGTTTGCCGGCTGCTGCTGTTCGGTTGCCGGGGTTTGGGTTTCGCCTTCTTCCTCAGCCGTCTCGGAGTTGAGGTGTTCGGCAAAGTCGGAGAGACCTACTCGAACCACCCTCAATATTCCAAAAGGCTGTTGAGGTTCATCAGCTTCAACCGCCACCACGCCGTCACGCACCGTGACAATTACACCATTCGTTCGCATTTCAATGCTCGTCTGGGGGTTTGACCCCTCCTCGCTAACGCGAACAAATCCGGCATCCTGTTCAGCTTCAAATTCAATCGGTTTACCGTTAGTTAGAATAACCACGTTCTCACCATCGAAGTTGATGCCATTTTGGATGGGTGTTGTCTGGGCGACCGTTGTATTTGCTCCAGTTTGATGGCTTCCTCGGTTTTGCTGATCAACCGGTGTCACAAAGCTGACACGGTCGTCATCAAAGCGGAAACCGATGCCCGGGGCATAACTCAGAACATTGCCATAACGCAACGGGTTGCCGCAGGCTTGCAACAGCATCTGGTCACGAAGAATCGTGCCATCGCTATAGTGCAAGTCCGCTAGGTAAACCGTCTCGTTGTTTAGCACCCGGGTCTGCGTGGTGCCGTTGTTATACGACACTACAATAGCCCCGCTTGCCCGGCGATGTCTAAGGTTACGAACCTCAAACGTTCGACCATTGCTTGCATAATGCCGACTAAATGCGTCAGCAGCATTGCTGTTGTTTATACCATACGGCTCATACCGTGGACCCGCAGTGGCAGCTCCACGACGGTTACGGTTAAACCACATTGCAAATGCCAAGTAGGCAACAACAGCAAGAAGCAACAGAAGAAACAGCCACCACAGAAGCGTGGACAACGCAGGCAAAAATTCGTAGCCTGTAGTTGCCATTGCCGGTGATGGTGTTGCGGTCGGTGCAGGGGTAGCAGTAGGAGTCGGCGTAGCTGTGGGTGTAGCTGTCGGAGAGCTAATAGCTCCCGGAGCCGGCACCCGTTTTACACCTTTTACCCAAACTCCTACCGGAAGCAGGACGTAAATGTCTCCAGGACCGCGGACAACCTTCTTCAGGTTAAGTTCCGGGTTCAAAAGAATAATACGGTCATAGTCTGCTTCGGCGTAGCCCCAAACCGAATCACCTTCTTCCGTCAAGACTCTGTCTTCCGCCGAGAAGGTCGGCTGGAAAACAGTTTGATTCGTTGTGTTGGTATTGGTATTCCCTTGACCAAACACAAACGAAATTGCCAATGCCGTG
>CAZQWV010000033.1:0-7913 GCA_964597185.1 uncultured Candidatus Saccharibacteria bacterium | reverse complement strand
AGCCCATATAAACGAACCCGACAGAGCCTGTGCCAGAAGTTGGAGCGAAAGTAGAGCCAATTTCAATTGTGGCAGAAGTGCCAGTTGTTCTAGTAATATTGCGTCCACTAAAGTAAGCATTCATACCATTGGTGGCAACATTCACAATGTTCAAAGCCTGGTTGCCATCTAGGTTCAACACCAGATTGTTACCAGAAGTTTGGAACTCGATATAGGCATTGGAGCTAGAACCAAAGTTTGTTCCAGCTGGAATCAAAACTGAACCTGTGCCATTTGGGGTTAATGAAATATCTCCGTTGGAAGCTGTGGTGGTAATGGATAGTGCACCAGCATTGGTGAGCAATGGAGCTACCACAGAAGTTCCTACATAAACAGTTCTTGGACGAGTAGCACCAGTTGCACCTACATCCCAAGTGTTGTCTGTAGAGAACAACAAATCTCCGTCGGTTAAGGTTACATTGTCGCGAGCAGCATCATTAAACACTAACCTAGCTGTAGAAGCAGATAACCCAATAAAGTCACCTGTTGGTAGGGCTATGTCATCCCCTGCTGTGGCAGGTGAAAGTAATGTTCCTGAGCGAGACCAGTAGCCCATGGTGCCTGTACTTGCACCAGAAATATTACCAGTACATGTTAGGTTACCAGTGCTGTTGGCTACAGTACAACCAGTAGAGCTGCTGCCACCAGCAAGTAAAATATCTCCGGTGCCGCTGCTGCCAATGTTAATGTTGCCAGTAGAAGTTGAGCCGATACTAATTTCACCAGTACCCTTTGAGTTCAAAGTCAAAGCTTCGTTGGTACCAGAAGAAATTACATTCAAAGCTAAGCCGCTACCTGCTGCTGCGGAAGTTACTTTCAAACCTGTGGCAGAAGAAGCAGTGTTAGTATCTACTTGAAAAGCATAGTCAGTACCAGAGCGAGCTACAGTTAATGCGGTGGTGGACTGCACTGTATTTTGTACTGTGCCATCCCCGTTAACTCCGTTGGCCATCATGGCGTAAACTGTAGAACCAATTTGTTTGCGAGGAGACATTTCTCCATCCCCTTCTACATTTACAGAAACATACATACTGCCACTAGAAAAATCTGGAAAGGATGAATTACAACCCCCAAGCTTTACATTGAATACACCATTGGTTACTGCAATTTCTGGACAAGAACCACTACTACCATCCCAAGTTTCAGTCCATAATTCACTGCCGCCGCTTAAAGCAGAGTACATTTTAAATTCAATGGTGTAGTTACCATCTGCTACGTTAGTACTGCTAGCATCGTTGTTGGTTAACTTACCTTGGAAGTTAATGAGTTTGGTTATGGCAGCATTGGTTGGTTGAGGCTGGTTAAATACAGTAGCGACCACCAGGGCAAACACCATTGCATACACAAAGAGCGAAACAACCCCATAGAACTTTCGCCTGAGGGTTTTTCCGTACTTTTTGTACGCATCCAATTGTTGTTTGCTTACCTGGTTCATTAAATTGTGTTTTTGTTTTGCTAACTACTAACTTTTGTTTCGGACTTGCTTTGAAAATAAAATAAACCTACCTGTCTTTAAAGCTTAAGCTTGGACAGCAAGGTGGGTTTGATGGTTTGGCAATGGAGAGATGGTAACCTGGCACATTTGCCAAATAACGTTTTTGGCATAACGGCGATCTCTACGAGAACCAATGCGGACAGCTTGAATTTTGCCTTCCCTTTCCCAGTTGCGTAGGGTGTTTGGGTGGACATTGATGAGCTTAGCCGCTTCTTTTATGGTCAGCAATTCCGAAAATTCGGATTCAAATTGCATATTCGTTTGTTTTTTTGTTTTTTAGCGCCAGATTCAGCCCAAATTGCTATTTTGGCAATTGGACTTATTTAGGAGCTATTTTGTTTTGTTTTTGTTTCGACTTTTGTTGGGTTTTGTTAAGTTAAAGTAACTTAACTTAACAATACTTACCTTATATATAGTATAGCAGATTTTTTACCTTTTGTCAACTAATAAAGCCTCCCTTTTGGAGAGGCTTTAGCAAAACTATTAGAAGGTTTAAAATGTATCAACCAAGTTTCCTACTGCTTTGTGTTGGATTTATTTTTCTTGTCTCTACTGCGTAATATGAGCAAAACAATAACCAGTAAGGTCACCAGCAAAATACCGAAGAATACCAAAGCAGAACCAAATACTAGAAGGAGCAAATGCCATGGAATAACCCAAAAGGCATATTTTGCTTCATGGCTTCTGCTAGCATCATTGTTTATGGTCAAATTCAATTCTGCTTTATAGCGTCCAAAAGCAAAGTTATTCCACTCATATTGCACATGAGACCAAAAGCTATCCAATTGAGGCTGAGTTACTGGGCCATAGGTTTGCTCAATTTTATTGCCGCCTGAAGTTACCCAAGCGCTGTCGAACCGGCGAATGCTTTCTGGAAGCACATTGCCTGCACCTTTGTTTGCAGTAACAATTTTAGTAGTGCGGCCAAATAAATTTTTAATGGTTATGTCACCTAAAGGTTGGGCTCTATCTCCCCCACTGTTTTGGAAGCGGAAGAAAAATTCAATTGGCAACATAACATGCCATTTCTTTTTATCCTTGGTTGCGAACTCTACTATGGAATCATTTTGTGGAATTTCTCCATTCACCCGAAACAAAATTAAAGTCCCTACATCGCTTTGAATGGAAACTGCACCTGGGTCGTTGTTTACTGGAGGAATAACTGAGGCAAATACAGCTGCAAAGTAACCACCTGGTACTGCGTCTGCCGGAACGTTAATACCAACTGTAACTTCTTTATACTGTTGGCCCCCTACTTCTATGCTGTCGGGAAAACTAAACCATTTTACCAAGCCGTCTTCGCTATTAGGAACAAACACTGGATCACCTGTTTCGCCTTGGGTTTCAAACTTAGCTGCACTCAGGTAGTAAGTCCGTTTTGCTTTTTCGTCGTTATATATTTTGATGACCGCTTCAGTAGTTTTACCAGGGTCTCCAGATATTTCATATCTGGTTGGAGACATAGTAGTAGCTTTGGCTGGCATTGGGAACAATGTAGTAAACAATGCTACTAGCAGCAAAGCTGGCCAAATTAGAAATGTTGGCACTGCACTAGAAAAAGTTGTGGTGTTATTTGCTTTCATTGTCTGTTGGTTTAGATTTGAAAAGTTTCTTTCTGGCTCTCCATATTCTGCAGAGCAAACGTTCTGCAGCAATTACCCCTAAAATAGTTACAATCAAATGCCAAGGAATGACCCAGAAAGCAACTTTTTCAGAATGAGTTCTGCTAGCATCGTTGTTTACTGTAACTTTTATGTTAGCTGTGTAACGACCAATGGCTAAATTGTTCCACTCGTATTGCACATGTGACCAAAAGTTTTTAAAAGTTGGGTAGGTTACTGGCCCGGTGTGTTGTTCTATGTCAGTATCTCCGCCAACTGTTACCCAAGCGCTGTCGAACCGACGAATGCTTTGAGGTAACACATTACCAGCTCCTTTGTTGGCAGGAATAATTTTAGTTACTTGGCCAAAAATATTTTTAACAGTAATGTCTCCTAAAGGCTGGGCGCGGTCTGCACCAGCATTACGAAAACGAAAATAAAATTCTACAGGAATTTTAGAATACCAATGTTTTTTGTCTTTGGTGTTAAATTCCACAATAGAGTCGTCTTTAGGGAAGTCACCGTTAACTCTAAATAAAATAAGGGTTCCTACATCACTTTGAATGGAAACGGCCCCTGGATCATTATTTATTGGAGGCACCACAGAAGCAAACACAGCTGCAAAATAACCTCCAGGTTTAGCATCTTGAGGAATATCTATTTGTACAGCCAATTCTTTATATTGCTGTCCGCCCACTTCTACGCTGTCAGGAAATTTGAACCAGGACACTAACTCACCACGTTCTTCTGGTACAAACACTGGGTCACCTGTTTCTCCTTGGGTTTCAAACTTAGCTGCGCTAAGGTAGTAAGTGCGCTTTGCTTTTTCGTCGTTATATATTTTGATGTTTGCGTAAGTGGTAGTTCCGGGGTCTGCATCTAACTCCATGCGAGTTGGAGACATGGTAGTAGCTTGTGTGGTAGCTGGAAATATTGTCACGGCAAGACCTACCATTAAGCTAGTTAACACAATACGACTAGTAACGAAGTGTAAGCAATCTTTTAGCCATGTAGTTCTTTTAACTTTATTTGTTGTCATTGGTAGCTCTGTTAATGATGTACCTGTTGTAGCGTTTTATACCGAAGTAGGCTAATCCAGCCAATACTATAAGAATACACAGTCCAGCTAAAATAGGAAAGGTCGGTAAAACCCAGAATGCAGTATGGGCTCTAACCTCCAATTTAGGGTTACCAAAGTACAAAATTGCTTCTGCTGAATAACGGCCAAAAGCCCAAGAAGGAGACCAAGACAAACCGAACTCTCTTTCAGTTTCAGGTAGCACTATGAGAGCATCTCTGTTTACTTCTACATCTGCCACTTGTTGGCCAAACATATTTTTTATAACAATTGAACCCTTTGGCTTGCTGTGAACATTCCCATAGTTATGGAAATTTAAAATCATATCTACTGGGGTTTCTTGGTAAATACTATGTTGGCTGAAAAATCTACTAATCTGACCTTGTTCTTGAGCTTTCCCAATTTTAGCTAAGATAATGGTTCCAGCTTTATTTTGTACCACTGTACCTGGTTCAGACAAATTTTGTTTTGGCCTGCCAAACAGTAACCCACCAAAATGAGTGCCTAGCTCTGCATCTACAGGAGGGGTGATGCTAAAATTTATCTTGGTTTGTTGTTGTGGTCCAATGGTAAACTTCGGTTGTTGAGTTATTTTTATCCATTCACTTAAAGAGTACTTAGGATCGCTTTTTTCAGTTGCGGGCAAAAATAACGGTTGTCCATTGCGACCATTGGTAACAAAATCATTAATACTAACTTCAAAACTCAAAGTCGTTTCAGTAGTATTGGTAACTGTAATTTCATAATATTTAGTTTCTCCTGGCACTACTTCGGTTTCAATTAAAAAAGGGTCAATGGCTAAACCTTGAACCTCTAAAATTTTAGCTGTGGTGTTTTTTGGACTATTTGGTGTTTGCGCCAAAGCCGTAATCTGAAAAGGCAAAAAACTTTGGGCAACAATAGTCAACCCTGCAATAATAAGTATTGAATTGGCAAAAAATGGCTTAGACATGGCTAAAATTGAGCAGTTGTGATATAAGTGGCCACATTTTGATAGCTTCCTGCTGGCTGTAAGCTACCAATTTCAACTTTGAAAATTACGTATGTGCTTTCCCCTGTTACAGGACCTGTGCTACAAGCCACTTCTAAAGGAGTTGTAGTAAGAGCTGCGTAAGTATCATCGTTAGTAAAACGTCCTGCTGTACCAGTGCACAAAGTACTATCTGTTGTATGGTAACCAAACCTTCCATTGGTTATGCTGCCTGGCCATGCTGCTGGTGAGGCATTGGTCGCTGTAAGTGCATCTATTTCTAAGCTACTAGTTGTCCTTAAATTACCATCTTGTTGTAATGTGGTGGTATAACCTGCAACAGCATTGGTAGTAACATCTACTCTGTGCGCTGCGGTTTTAGCAGAGCTAACTGTTAAAGAACCATAAGCAATGGCATTGGTGGTAGATGTTGTTGTGGTGGTAACACCGCCAACACTAGTTCCACTATTTACTCCAACAAAAGTTATAGAAAGGTTTGGAGCTGCTGTGGTTGCACTGGCAGTATCTGAATAACCGCTTTCTGTGTCTTCTGCATCGCTCCCAGTTCCATAGCTGGCTTTTACTTTTATTTTATATGTGGTGCTAGGTGTTAAACCTGTAACTCTCTCGCCAGAGCCAGAACCCCAGTTAACATAAGTTTGCCATGTTGGGCTGGTACCAATAGTATTATCACTTTGAATGTAAAAAGTTGTAGCAAAGTCATCTGAAGATATAGCAATGGCGTAGGTGGTGTCATTTTGCTGGCCATCTCCTGTGGTAACTACAAAATCCAAGGCGTTGTACAAAGTACCGCCAGTATTAGTTAAAGTTGGTGTGCCAGGAATTCCAGGGTATGCACCTTTGAAAAAGCCACCAAATAAATTGTATAAAGTTGAAGAACTGCCACCATCTGATTGAGCGCCAATAGATTCTCTAGATGTATAGCTAGGTGAAGTACTTAATTCTCCACCCGAGTCTAAAGCAGGACCTTCCAGCTTAAAATTGGGGCTGGTTAAGGTTTCTGCCAAAGCTATGCTTGGTACTGCAAAAATAAGAAAAATAGCCCAAAGGCGCAGGAAAACTTGTCGTTTCATATAATTTAATTATATCACGACTTTAGTGTTTTCTACCTTGGGCTAGCGGTTTTTTTTCTTATTCTTTTGTTTGTTTTTCGGAATATTGTTGTTGGCCTTGTTGGTAGTAGAATTACTGTTGCCACTGCGAGCTTTAGCAATGATGTAGCGGTTGTAACGTTTTATACCAAAACGTAAGGCGACTAGCAAAACTAGGCCGCTTGGCACTACAATAGATAACAATTGCCATGGAATTATGTAAAACACAAACTCACTGTTGGTACTTTTTAGCTCTTTTGTACCATAAACTACCTTTAATTTGGCTGTATATCTACCAAAAGCAAAATTGTTCCATTGTTCTTTAACAGTTGGCCAAAATGGCATTTTTGGCGGCATAACTATGTCTACTACTGGCTCTTGTTTCAACCCGCCGCCTTGCTGAGTCCACACAGAGGTAAACCGCCGAATACTTTTTGGCAAAACACTACCATCTACTGTGTTAGCAGACAGTAGCTTTATATTACGGCCAAAAGTATTGTTAATTTGAATATCTCCTAAAGGTTTTTGGTGGTCATCTCCTGTATTTTGGAAGCGGTAGTAAAATTGAATTGGTATTTGGGTAAAAACCTTCTTTTTCCCAGTTGTGCCAAACTCTAAAATTGTTGCATTTTGCACAAATTCACCGTTAACACGCAACAAAATTAAGCTACCTAACCTGGTGCCAATAGCAATTTTTCCTTTATCTTGTTCTAATTGAGGTGGTTCAATACTAAAAAAAGCTCCAGCAAAATGGCCACCTGGCTCAGCGTCTTGAGGAATACTAATTTCTAAAGGAAGTTCAGCAGTTTCCCCTGGCCCTAAAGTTATGGTTTCTTGAGACTTTATCCAAGTAGAAAGACCTTCTTTTCTAGTAGTAAAGCTAGGTGTACCAGTTTCATCTTGAGCATTAAAATTTTCAAAAGCTACATAGTAAGTTCTGGATTGTCTCTCTTCATTAGTAAGCTTTATGGAACTAGTTACGTTTGTTCCAGGGTCGCCATTTAGTTCAACTTTAGGATTAGCTGTTAAAGCTTGGGCTTTAAATGTTGGGACAACTAAAGTAAAAACCAATACAAAGAGAAACACACCAGCAATTACTGGTGTGTTTTTAACTTTAAAATTATACTCCTTAAAAAATTGCATTACTAAGTTTCTTTAGAAAGTACCGGTAGCAATATAGGTTATGGTAGTTGAGTAGGAACCAGCTTCAGTGGCACCACCAATGTTAGCCAAGTATGATACTGTCAAAGTTTCTGTGTTAGTAGGTGCTGTTTCAGAAACAATAGTTGTTGTGGTGTTAGCTACAAAAGTAAAGTCTGCTGCTGCATCTCTAAGGTAACCTGTAGCGATTGTAGCATCTCCACTAGTAGATACGGACAAACCAAATTGTTCTGTTCCTGGAGTACCATCGCTATCTTCATCTACGCTGGCTACATCAATTGAAGGCGTACCAGCTTTAAGAGTATCTCCATAGTAAGTTACCGCATACCCGCTAGCAGCGTTGGTAGCTACGGACATAACGTGAGCAGCATCAGGGGTTGTACCAGAAGCGTTTGACCCACCACCATCTGTGGCACAACGGCCAGTGGAAGAGTTCAATGTACCAAAAGTTACGTCA
>CAZQWV010000032.1:0-7996 GCA_964597185.1 uncultured Candidatus Saccharibacteria bacterium | reverse complement strand
TTAAGGGTATCAAATTTTAATCCTTCCATTTTCTTTTGTTCAGATTCAATGGGACGATATACCATTTTTGTTTTTATTGGTTTGTCATCTGGAATACCTAAACGGTTCATCATGTTTTTCATTTTCTCTCCACCAAACAACCTCATAAGGTCATCTTCCATGGAAACAAAGAATTGGGACATACCAGGGTCACCCTGACGGCCAGCACGGCCACGTAACTGATTGTCTATGCGTCTAGATTCATGTCTTTCTGTTCCTATAACATACAAACCACCAGCAGTTCTAACTGCGTTTGCTTCTTCTGGGTCTACTGGGTTACCACCCAGCAAAATGTCTACACCACGACCAGCAATGTTTGTTGCAACAGTAATAGCTCCTTTTCTTCCTGCCTGAGCAACAATTTGAGCTTCACGTTCATGGTTTTTTGCATTCAATAGTTCGAATTGTAAACCAACTTTTTTTAACTCATCTGCCAACATTTCGTTTTTAGCAATGCTCACAGTACCAATAAGAATTGGTTGCCCTTCTTTATGTCTCAATTTTACTTCTTGAGCAATAGCAGCAAATTTGGCTTGTTCAGTTTTATAAATTACATCTGCTTTGTCATGTCTGACCATTGGTTTGTTGGTTGGGATAGAAACAACATGAAGTTTGTAAATTTTGAAAAATTCTTCTTCTTCAGTTTTAGCAGTACCAGTCATGCCAGATAGTTTGCTGTACAACCTAAACAAGTTTTGGAAAGTGATTGTGGCTAAGGTTTTACTTTCTTGTTGTATTTTCACACCTTCTTTAGCTTCAATAGCTTGGTGCAAACCTTCAGAATAACGTCTACCGAACATCATACGCCCGGTAAATTCGTCTACAATAATTATTTCACCGTCACGTACAACATAGTCCCTATCTTTTTTATACAGAGTTTTAGCACGTAAAGCTTGAACAATATGGTGTAAAGTTGTTACTCCGCCAGATGTATCGTATATGTTACCGACATTCAAAATTTTCTCAATTTTAGAGATACCGTCATCTGTAAGGTTGGCTGCTTTGTGCTTTTCATCCACTATATAATCGCCTGTACTTGTACCTTCATCTTTATTTTCAGAACCTTCTTCTAACCTGTCTACGATTTTCGCAAATTGAATATACTTGTCCGTTGGGTCAGTGTCTGGCTGACTAATAATTAAAGGTGTTCTAGCTTCATCAATTAAGATACTGTCAACTTCGTCCACAATAGCAAAAAATAAATCTCTCTGTACCAAACGTTCAGGAGTTTGAGCCATGTTATCACGCAAGTAATCAAACCCGAATTCATTATTTGTACCGTAAGTTATGTCTGCTGCATATGCTTCACGTCTAGAAACTGGTCTCATATGTTTTACATCCATAACTAAACCTGTGGTTTCATTTTCTAATCTTTCAATTTCTTCTGCTTCTGGTTGGTAATTTGGGTCATACAAGAATGATTGTTCATGTTGAATAGATGAAACAGACAAGCCCATGTAATGGAAAATTTTTCCATTTAAACTAGCTTGCCAACGAGACAAGTAGTCGTTAACAGTAACTAAGTGGGAGCCTTTTCCTGCTAAAGAAAACAGCACCAACGGTAAAGTAGCTGTTAAGGTTTTCCCTTCCCCTGTTTTCATTTCAGCAATTTTTCCTTCAGATAGAACTAAACCACCAATAATTTGAACATCGTAGTGGAATTGACCAATGCTTCTTTTAGCTGATTCGCGAGTAATAGCAAAAACTCGAGATCTAATCTCTTTAAGTCTTTTAAAAACTGCTTCTTCGTTGTCTAGCTCTGCTAGTTCAGTCTTATACTTATTTAGTTCTTCTTGAATTTGCTCTTGAGAAAGACGTGCAATTTCATCTGTTAAACTATTTATTTCACTGAGTTGTGAGGCGTAGGTTTTGAAAGGGTTGCTTTGAAAATTAAAAAGGTTTGAGAAAAATGACATAAATAATTATTTGTTCCAAGCTCGTTTGAACATTGAACCTAAACGACGGCGCAAGCTAACTTTTTTATCTTTACCGCGGGCCAATTGTTCACGAATTTTAGGTATTACTAAATCTAGGGCTTCGTAGAAGTCATTGCCATGACCTTCTGCGTAGTGGTTATGAGGACGAATATTTATTTCTACTCTGCTACTCTGGCCTTTATTTTGGTTAGAGTTTTCTTCAATTTCCACATGAATCACATCCTCTGTCTTCAGGAAGTCTTCAAGTACTGAGAGCTTTTCGTAAATATTCTCTTTAATGGTAGGTGTTAATGTTGTATTAGTAGCTTTTATATTGATATTCATGGCTTTTTATTTAATTTAATGGTTATTTAGTATAGCATTTATTGGGGTAAATATAAATAGTCCTTCATTTCGCTGGCTGTAAACCCTACAAATTCAGGTTCAATAGGCACAATTACACCTGTCTTCTCATAAACTTCAGTTCTAACAAGTTTAGATAGCCCCAAAACATCAGCGGCTGTGGCACTGCCGTCATTGAGTACAACCAGAGGTTGGTTTGGATTTATGTAAGCTCCCCCAATTTGTTTACCTTTTAGACCGCAAATGTCTATAAGGAAGGCACTCACTTTCAAACCAATCTTTTTGGATGCAAACTTTGCTTTCAACTCTAAATATCTAGTTTGAACTGCTTTGTCAAAATTAGTTTGAATGCGTCTATCTAGCTCTTCTATTTGTACTTGTGTTAACAGAGGGTTTTGAAAAAATGAACCTACGCTACCACCTTTAGCTTCTACTGGAAAAGGATATTTTTTATTTCGTATATCTATTATGGCTTGTCTTACTTGTGAAATAGATGGGTTGGAATTATTTTCAAATGCCTTAACTAAATCTGGGTAGCTTAAATTTGGTTTTGCAACTTTGCTCAACTTAATTTGAGTATTCAGAATAATGTATTTACCTTTCTCAGTAGTATTGAAGATGCTATGCCTATAGTAAAAACCGCATTCATTGTTAGCTATTGTCAATTCTGTGTGGTTAATAGTGTCATAAGCTGTTACTGAAACTATCACCTCACTAGCTTCTTGCCCATATGCTCCTACATTCTGTACAGCAAGAGCTCCTACGCTACCTGGAACATAAGACAAATTTTCAATTCCCCACCATTCTTTGCTAACAGCCAATTGCACAAACTCATCCCAGTTTTCAGCACTTCCTACTGAAAGAAAAACTTTTGTATCTGTTTCTTCCAAAACTTTTACCCCTTTTACAAAAGGTTGTATCACCAAACCTCTGTAACCTGAATCACTAATTAGTGTGTTACTACCTCCGCCTAAAACCACCCAAGGAATATTTTTGCTTTTGGCAAAGTCCAGTGCTTTAGTAATATGCTCAGAAGTTTCAATTTGGCAAAAAAAGTCAGCTTTACCACCAATTTTGAAACTAGTGTGGGGTTTTAATTCAAAATTTTCTAAAATTTCCATAATTGTTAGAGCTGTTCAAGTAAATCGTAAGCTAAAGTATTAAAACTTCCTACTGCCATAACTATAATTACATCACCAGGCTTAGCCTCTTTCTTAATAATATCCAATGCTTCTGCTTTATTTGCTACTACAGAAACATTGTTGTGGTGTTTAGATATTTCATTTACTACCTCTTGTCCGGTTATACTTTTATCATTCCTAGTTTCTCTTGCTGGGTAAACCTCAGCAATAACAACTCTATCAGCATCTACAAAACTTTGTGCCAACTGGTCTAACGTAGCAGATGTTCTACTGTATGTATGTGGTTCAAAAACTGCAAATACTTTGGCTGTTCCAGATTTTGCATATCTGGTTCTAACAGCTGCAAGAGTCTCTTTTACTGCTGTTGGAAAATGAGCATAATCATCGTAAATTGTTATTCCATTTTTTTCTCCTACTAACTCTAATCTGCGTTTTACACCCCAATAGCTTTGTATAGGGCCATGAATTTGTTCTTGCTTGAAACCCAAAGCTCTAAGCAAAGCAATTGGACCTATGGCATTGTAAATGTTTAACTGCCCTGCCAAGGCAATGTTGTAACTTTCCGGTTTCGTCCATTTTTCGTTAACCACATCAAAACTAGTGCTGTTTTGGTTAAATTGTATATTTTCAACTTTGTAATCTGCATTATTAGAGATGCCATAACTTACAGCTCCAGCATTGGTCTCATGGATAAGTTGCACCAAATTGGCATCATCTGCGTTGTACACAACCAAAGCATCATCTGGTAAGTTAGATATAAGCAATCTAAACTCATCTTTAATTTGCTCTAAGGAGTCGTACATGTCCGGGTGGTCATATTCTAGATTAGTAAGAATAAGAATATCTGGGTTGTAAAAGTGAAACTTTGGGGTTGGGTCGTTGGCTAGAGCTTTGTATTCATCACCTTCAAAAATGAAGTAATGTCCTGTCCCTGCATGAAAATTTGTTCCGTACTGCTGGAGCACAGCTCCTGCCATGAATGAGCTGTCATCTACCTCAGACATAACATGACCAAGCAACCCTGTGGTGGTAGATTTTCCATTTGTGCCAGCCACAACAATACGGAGTTTTTCCTCTGCTAGACTTCCTAACAACTCGCTAAAGGAATGGTGCTCAATATCATTTTGTTCTAAGTAAGCAACTTCTGGGTTGTTTATATCTTCACCAGCAGAAACAACAAACAGATCTGCGTTACTTGAACGCACATTAGACTCTTCATATCCCACAACATATGGGATGCTAAATTTATCTAGTACATCCTTTGCTGGGGAATAAATTTCTTTGCTATCACTGCCAGATACTTCATAGCCCAAGCTTTTAGTTAGTCCTGCTGCAGCAGACATAGCTATGCCGCCAATACCAATAAAGTAGATATGCTTAATTTGATCGAGATTTATCATGATTGTCTATTAATTGTTGCATTTTTGGTAAATACTCCAAAGCAGTTTTTCTTCCTAGCTCATAGATATCTTTGGATTTTGAAAAGTCAGTAAAGTGAAAATATAAATACTTTTTCCAGAATGGTATGTATATATCTGGCCTAATCAGCATATCACAGTCATAGGTGGCAGTTTTGGGGTCATTTTTTTGCTGAGCTGCAATTGCAATATCTACAGATCTACCCAGAACCGAAAACATGCCAGGCTGCTTTAAAGTTGCATCGTCAACTAACTGTGAATACTCCCCATAGAAATCTAAATTAATCATTATTCTACGCCATAGAAGAGCTGCTTGTTCGGCAAACAATATGCGTTTTAGGAATCCAACAATTCTGCTTATTGCAATTTGCCAACTACTGAACACATGCATTTTATTTCTTAAGTGAAGACCTACCACCACATCCATACCCGCTTGGCGAGCTACTTGTCCTGGCACCACACTCACTAACCCACCATCTACTAACATTTTATTACCCCAAGCTATGGGCTGGAATAAAAATGGTAGCGTACAAGAAGCTGTAACTGCACGAGCAATATCTCCAATTTCTAAAACCACTGGTTGGCCCGAAGTTATGTCTGTTGCTACAAAGCCAAGCTTTGGTGACACCTCCTCAAATTTTAGATTTTTTGTATAGTGCCTAACTAATATTTCAAATTTATCTAAATGGTATAGTCCGCCCTTATCTTTAGTTTCTTCTATTAATGAGAATACAATTTCTCTATTCAAATTCATTACAAAATCTTTCAATTCTGACATAGTCCCACAAGCGTAACTTGCAGCCACAATAGATCCGCCAGACATAGCAGAAATATAATCGACTTTAAACCCTTGCTCATCTAGCACTTCTAAAAACCCAATGTAAAACATCGAACGAGAAGAAGCACCAGCCAAAGCCAGCCCAATTTTTGGTCTATTTGTCATAGCCTGTAATTTCATAAACTAATTTGGCTATTTTAGCAGCAGAATTTTTTGGCATCAAGTTGGCCATTCCCTGCTTTAAAACTTTTTGAGCATTACCGTCTACCAGCAAACCTCGAATAGACTGAATGAGCATTTCTGCTGTCGTAGTTTCTTGGTCCATTGGTACAGCTGCTCCTTGTTCAAATAAATAAAAAGCATTTAACTCTTGATGCGAATTTGGCATTGGAATAAGAATGGTAAGTTTCTTTAGGTTACATAGCTCTGTGATAGTAGAAATGCCAGCACGGGAAACTACCAAATCGGCTGCTGCGTAGCCCAAATCAATCCGATCTAGAAATTCATAAGTCCTGTAGTTGTCATACTTCATTACGTTACTAGATCTTTTTCCTGTGACATGAATGACTTCAACATATTTTTGCAACTCAGGCATGGCTTCGGTCACCAATTTATTTAGCCCTCTTGCCCCAGTGCCACCACCTAGCACCAGCACCACTGGTAATTTCCCTGAAAGTTTAAAAAACTTTTGAGCTTTATCTTTAGTTGCCTCAGTTAAATCTTTTCTAAATGGGTTTCCTGTCCACTGTAATTTCTCTGAACTTTTCTTGCGCTTTCTTATAGCTCCAAAAAGTCCTGTTCCAGAATGGAAATCCTTTAAAGAGGACTGGAACGTTGTTGTAATTTTAGAAGCAAATGGAGCACATAAAGTGTTGGATAAAGATGGAACAATGTCTTGTTGGTGAATAATTACAGGAACCTTACAAACCCATGCTGCCCATGTTACTGGAACTTGAATATAACCACCTGCACCTAAAACAATATTTGGTTTAACAGATCGCATTACACGAATGGCTTTCATGAAAGCAAGAGCAAAGCTTGCTGGAGCCCATAAGTTTTTTATAGACCAATACCTTCGCAATTTACCGCTCGAAATAGTGTAAAAATTCCACTTTTCTTTTAAAGCCAGTTGTTTGCCAACACTGTTTGGGGTATCTAGCACTACAATTTGTGTTTTAGGGTGTTCTACTTTTATCTCTTTAGCTATAGCTATGAGAGGCACTATTGGGCCACCAGTTTCACCACCAGCTAGTACTATTTTCATACTGGCTCCTGTTCAGGTTCAAACTTTTTTGAATCTGTATTATTTTGATTTTTATGTAAAACTTCATTGTACACAGCTAAAGTGTTTTCTGCAGTTTTGACCCAGCTGAATAAAGTGGATCTATGCAAACTTTGCATTTGCATTCTTTTATAGAACCCTTCATCTTGAGTTATTAATCTCATTTTTTCTGCAATGTCGTCCGGGTCTGTTGGGTTGAAGTAAATTGCTGCATTGTCATAAACTTCGTTAAGCACAGAAGTATCTGATGCCAATACAGGTAATCCAAACTGCATAGCTTCAACACCTGGCAAACCAAACCCTTCATGCAATGATGCAGTAACAAAAGCAAAAGCACCTCGGTACAACGCAGATAAATTTACATCAGATATAAAGTTAGTAAAAACAATATTGTTTTGGTTCACTGCATGTAGCGCTTGGTATTTAATTTCCGGATAATGACTATCTACTTTGCCTGCTATAACCAAATCCATTTCCAAACGGTATTTCTCTAAAAATTTTTGGAACCCTTTTGCTAAACCAACAACATTTTTTTTGCGCTCTAAAGTTCCAACAAACAAAAAGTAAGGCTTACGCAATAAAAACAAATCTTTTACTTGTTGTACACCTGAGTCATCTACGTTGGTTAAAAACGGAGCTTCGTAAATAGGTACAACTTTAGCTTCTGGTACATTCAAAATTTCTACAATATCTTTTTTTGCTGCTTCAGAGACAGTAATTATTTTTTGAGCTCTTAGTGCTGCTTGCTGAATTATATATTTATAAGCATAGAAATGAAGTATTCTACTTTTTTTGTGTCCACTTATTTTATGATGCACCATATCATGTATAGTCACCACATAAGGTTTCTTGTACCAAATTGGAACATTAAAATTTGGAAAATGGACCAAATCCAAATTATGCTTATTCAGCAACCCCGGGAAAAACAATTGCTCAGCCATAGAATAATGCCTAAATGGAGCTTGGACAAAAACTAAATGTGGAAACTTTTACTTTAGCTTCTCTATGTCTGCGGGAGAATTGTTCTGAGGAGGGTAGAAAATAACGTAGTCGTTTTC
>CAZQWV010000031.1:0-8132 GCA_964597185.1 uncultured Candidatus Saccharibacteria bacterium | reverse complement strand
CCGTAATTAGTTCTCCGTTGATGTCCCTGTAACCGCGAGTTATCCGATAGACATAAAGGCGACCGCTTCGAGAAACGGTTTCCAACTCGATGTAATCTTTTCCAGTTTCATCGAGTATTTTGTCCACCAGAACGTCTTCCTCATCCGCCTGCGGATTCGCTATTGTTTCACCTTTGGATTTGTCCACCTGCGGGTTGCCGCCGATTTTTAATTCCGAAGGATTACCAACGCGAAGTTTATTTTTCCGCATATGGTCCAAGATTTCTCCGCGAACCTTACCACCATTACGGTAGTATGCAGGAGTTCCGGGTGTTGCCGACGGTTTGTAGGTGCTATTTCTGGTCTGTCCCGCTGTCTTTTGCACCATCGGTGACAGCGGAGCCATTAACATTGTCCACACGACCATCGCGATGATGACCGCCTTCATAAAACCATTTAAGTTTTTCATATCTGTATTATCTCCTAGTCTGAATTTGGGAACGGCGGTCACCGTCCCATTGTTTGGTTCGTATAAGAACCATCATCGCTTTTTGCCAATGCGTCAAGCAAAGCTAATTCGTTGATGGTTTGGAAATTTTTGTCCGTCAAAACCGTGCCTTTCGGCAAACCTTTTTCTTGCAAAGAATCATCAGCGATTTTTGTCAGAGTTGCCCCTGACTCTTCCCGCGTAATGGTTTGTAGAACAACATTACCTACCCAAGTATGGGTGGCAACGTTGTCGCTGGCTCTGACCAACTGGACTTTGATGATAATATTCATTCTTTCCTGAACATATCGGTCCGATTGAATTAGAGTTTCGGTTTGCTGGGTGCGTTTATCGACCTGACGGTCAATATACATATCCGTAAAAACGCCTGCAATTCCTCTAATCTTACGGGGAATTTGCTTTTTGATGTTGCGTTTGGTTTCATTGCCAGCTCGCTGGCTTTCCCGGATATTTTTTTTTGCTTGCCGGTTCACAAACTTTTGCGAGTCATCCCGCTGAGTTCTTTTATTATCTTTCGTTTCTTCTCTGGAAACCACAAGGATATAATCCTCATTGTCTCCTTCGGAAACGAAATTCCAATTGTTTTGCGACTCTTTACGAAACAATTGAGAAATAGCTCTGCTCATCAAGGTTTCTGATGCAAAGTCATTCTCAACGCGAATCGCAACATCAAGCTGACGCGAAAACAAAACTTTTGCCGACGCAGTTTCTCGTCTCGACTGAGCCGAAACAAACGAAACCGAATTTACGATAATTGCGAATGCGACCAAAGTCGCGAAAAAAGTATTTTTCATTTTTTGGGTCCTCCTACCCATGGTCTCCTCAGCATTGGAAACCGTTGTCAAAAAACCTGAAGCGTTTTGCTGTGAACGCTTATAACTTGTGTGCCGAAGGCTTGCAGCCTGCGGCCTACACGCATAGGCCGCGGCGCAATTGCCGGGCACATTCTCGGCCACTTCCTAGATAACCAGAAACCGGCCAAAAATGTACCTGCAAACTGCTTCAATTTGTTAAAAAACTACCTGTTTAGTCATATTCATTATGACTACATATTATAGCACTTTTTTATGAGTTTGTCAAGACCCGACACAAAACCCCATTAAAACCTCAACAAATCGACCGAAAAATCCAATAAATCTTCAAAAACTACCTTAAATAAGCCATAAAATATTTACAAATTACCAGAGTTATAGAAAAGGGATTCTTTGGCCTCATTACTTGCCTTAGAATCCCCTTATTGTATCTTAATTCCTGTCTGGTTACGAATTGAAACCAGCTGGAACACTACTTAAAAACTGACTTGAGTTTGCTTGGCAAACAACACTAAACGACGTTGAGTAGTATCTAGAGGCCAGCAAGTAGACAAAGCTACCCTAGCTTCTGCTGTTTGCACGAACTGAGCTTGGTCGTTTGGAGCAAATTCTTGACGGTTCTGAACTACATAGTGAATAGTTGCTTTACGGCTGTCTTTCAAAGTTACAGTGATGGTAAATGAAGTTCCGTCTTTAACATTGTTTAAACCGCGGAAAATATTTTTGTAAGCATTTCTCTGCCAAGCATAACCACTAGAGTGTCCGGAAATGTAAGCTGTACCTACAGACCCTGGCAAAGCAGTTCCTGGGTAGTGCACAACACCTTTAGTTAAGTCAGTTTCAAAATGACGAGTGTCTTTAGTAAAAATCAACGGAGCTTTGATGTTATTACCAGGAATATTAAGCTCGCCAGCTATATCGGTGTTAACATCTAAGCTGCGTAACGCATTGCCTTGTCCAGTAGAAGTTGCTCCTGAGCCTGCAGAACCGCCAGCGTTACCGCCAGTTCCTAAAATTTGCTGTGGTTGGTTAGTGTAAGCACCTGCAACTTGGGCATTGTTACTAGCTGTATTAACTGCAAAGCTGTTGCCAGACTGGGTACCTTCTGTACTGCCAGAACCAGCAGAATTAGTTCCGCTAGGTTGACCAGTTCCATCTACAAAAGAGTAGTTACTAGGGTTTTGGTAACCGTTACTGTTTGGGTTAGCAGATGCATTGGCTATGTTATTTTGAGACAGTTTTAAACTACCAGCAGCTAAACGGTTAGAAATAAGTTGTTGGTCGAAATACAGTTCTACAATTTTTTTCTGATTCTCGGTCAAAGGTTTGCCAGTCCATGGGTTATTACCATCCATTACTGTTTGGCCGTCTGGTTGACCTAAGCCTAAAGTGTCATAAGCTTTAGGGTTTAAATTCAACATGAACTTTTCAAAGTTACTCAAACCATTGCCAGAAATGTCGGTTTCCATATCTACTATTGCTGGGTCAGTAACTTCGTAAAAGAATTGTCGAATCCAAGTAGCATATTCACCAGCTTTTTCTTTTTTCAAAGCTGTTAGTCTTTCATTAATTTCTTCATCAGATTCTACAGTAGATTCTTGAGCAGTGTCACCAGAATTGTCAGGCAAGAAACTGTTAATGGAAAATCCAGAGAAAAAGTATTGGTACAAAAACAAGCCAACAATGAAAATACCCAAGTATGGAGCTACAGATTTTGCAATATGTAATACTCTAGTTTTAGTGTCTACAGCTGTATCATCTAAAGTATCTTCAATGGGCTGAATTTCATCTTCATGAATTTCAGTCTGTTCCATATCGGACAAATCTGTAAAATCTAACTCAGAAACTGCAGAAACACTGTCTGGAACCTGGCTACTTTCAGCATCAATTATTGGCAAGTTCTGAGGAGAAACAGCAGTATGATCTACTGGCTTAACTTCTGTGGTAGATTGGCCCATATTAAACATAGCTGCCACTTCTGGAGTTGCTTCTATGTGTTCTTTGTTAGTGTTAGTATTGGCCATATAAATATATAGGTTATTTGAGCCATATGTTACTATGACCACATATATTAACACAAAATTGACTTTTTGTCAAGTCCTGGGTTATTTTAACCTAATTTTGCTCTCATTTAAGCCAGAAAATTTATACTGGGGTTAGGCCTTGGGCGGTTTCTTCAGCTTTTCGCTTGTTTCTAGCCCAAGCATTGGCTTCAAAGTAGGCGTCTATGGTACCAGCATCAATCCAAGTTCCTTTGAGTTCCACTGCAGACAACTCCCCTTTTTCACGGTACCAGTTGTTTAAATCTGTTATTTCTAGCTCCCCTCTAGGTGAAGGTTTTAAAGTTTTTGCTGCTTCTACTACTTTATTATCGTAAATATAAATGCCAGGTTGAGCATATGGTGAGCGTGGGTTTTTTGGTTTTTCTTCAATGTCCAAGACTTTGAAATCTTTATCTAATACTACGTTACCCAAACGAGACAAATCCTCTTTGGGAACTTTAGTTACAAAAATCTTGGCTCCGGATTCAAAACTTGCTATAGCTTCGGTTATATCATCATCAAAAATATTATCTCCCAAAATTAAAGTGGAGCTATCGCCATCATCTAAAAAGTTTTCAGCAATGAGAAAAGCTTGAGCTAGTCCTTCAGGTTTGTCTTGAATTTCGTAAGTAAAGCGCACTCCTGGTCCAAAATCTTTACCACTACCTAATACTCGCATGTAGTCACCGCAGTGGTCTGGCGCCACAATAATTAAAATTTCTTTAACACCCGCTTTAATGAGTTTCTCTAGCGGGTAATAAATCATAGGCTTGTCGTAAATAGGCAAGAGCTGTTTGGAAGTAACTTTGGTAAGCGGGTAGAGTCTGGTTCCTGCACCGCCGGAAAGAATAATACCTTTCATGAAATCTGTTTAAATTAAAAATTAATTGTTTTGGCTGGCTAAATATTCTGCTAAAGCTTCCTGCCACGAGCGAAGTTCTGGCAACTTGGTGTTTTCCAACACTACTCTACTTGGGCGTTTGGCTGGACGTGGAAACTCTGTGCCTGGTACTGGAATAACTATTATGGTTTTACGATCTGGGGTAGTTTCTGCGTCGTCTGCTAAAGCCTCGCTTTGCACTTCAAAACCCATTTTGGTAAATAGCTCAGTGGCTAAACCGTACCATGGAGCATACCCAGAATTTACAATATGGTAAACCCCTGAAGGTTTTTCGTCCACTAATAAAGTTTTACTGGCAGCTGCCAAGTCTGGGGCGTAAGTTATGCTGTACACTTCATCATCTACCACTTTCAGCTGGCGAGTTTTTTTAGATAGTCCCATCATAATATCTACAAAAGCTGGTTTACTAGCTTCGCTGGCCCCTTTCGGTCCAAACAACACGTTGGTGCGAACAAGATAGTAATTGGCACCAGAGTTTTGCACTGCTTGCTCCCCTGCCAATTTAGACTCAGCATAAACGGACAGTGGTTTAGGTGTAGAGGTTTCTTGGTAACTGTCTTGGTTGCCGTCAAACACAAACCCAGTGCTGTAGTGGACTAACACTGCTCCTAGCTCTTTGCACATTTCTGCCAACTTTTCTGGAACTGTTGCATTGAGCAAAAAAGTAATGTCGCGATTGGTTTCCGCTCCGTCTACATCGTTCCAGGCCACGCAGTTAAATACTGCTGCTAAATTGGGAATGCTAGCTAGTTTAGCTTTGGTGGCTGCAAAATCGGTCACATCCAGTTCTGCTCTGTCAAAACAGTGAGCGCCTGGAAACTGCAATGCCAGCTGCTGACCCAAAGTGCCAGCTGCTCCCAAAATAACTACATTATCTCCATTTTCTAGTATTTGATTCATGGTCTTGTGTGTATAAATAGTTAGGCTAAATGGCCAGTAAAATTATTGAGCAAATTTTTGAGGAAAAGTTTCTCGCCATGATGGGCAAGTTAAATCTCGCTCTGACACTACTGGCTGTTCTACTTGCCAGGCAATATTTAAATCTGGGTCATTGTAACGTACAGTAAACTCTTTTCCTGGAGCCCAGTAATCGGTGGTTAGGTAGATGTAATCTGCTTCATCGCTCAACACAGCAAAGCTGTTGCCAAACCCTGCTGGAATGAATATAGCAGTGCGATTGGAATCGCCAATAACAGTAGAAAAATGTTGTCCGAAAGTGGCAGACTCCGGGCGGGCGTCTACTACCACTACTTGGACTTCGCCGCGCGTCACATTAATGAGTTTATGCCATGGAGCAATATGCACCCCGCGCAAAGTATTTTTAATAGACCTGGAGTGGTTAGCTTGCACAAAATCTATGCTTTGGCCGAACCGAGCTTCCAAATCTGCTTTACGAAAAGCTTCACGAAAAAAACCTCGGTCATCGGCAAAAGTGGGACGCTGTATGACCAGCAGACCTGGGAGGTTGGTTTCTGAAATATAGTCTTCTGGGTTTATGACTGAATCGGACATAATAAATTATTTAATGATGGCTTCGCCTTTTTTCTGATAAAACTGCTCACTTTCTTTGGCGGTCTCTTCCCACCATTGGCGGTTATTGGTGTACCAGTCTATGGTAGCTTTTAACCCTGCTTCAAAATCGTGTTCTGGTTTCCAGCCGAGCTCTGTATTTATTTTGCTCCAGTCCAAAGCATATTTTTCGTCGTGGCCTGGACGGTCGGTAATCATTTCTAGGCGGTCTTCGGGCAAACCCATAAGACGAATAATGGTTTCTGCCACCTGCTTGTTGGTAATTTCTTCAGTCATTCCTCCAACACAGTAGGTTTCCCCCAATTTCCCATTTTGCAAAATTGCATCTATGGCCCGACAATGATCTTCTACAAACAACCAGTCTCGGACTTGGTTACCTGGGGCATACAAGCGAACATTCTCGCCATTGAGCAGACGAATGATAGACCGAGGAATAAATTTTTCCGGGTACATGTAAGGGCCGTAGTTGTTGGTGCAGTTGCTAATGGTTACCGGCAAACCATATGTTCTGCTGTAAGCTCGAACTAAATGGTCGCTTCCAGCTTTGCTAGCAGAGTATGCGCTGCTTGGGTCGTATGGGGTAGCTTCATTAAATTTTATGGACTGGTCTAGTGGGATAGCACCAAAAACTTCATCGGTAGAAACATGGTGAAAACGTTTTACTCCTAGCTGTCTTGCCACCTCTAACAAAATGTTTGTGCCTAACACATTGGTACGAGTAAACACATATGGGTCTGTGATGCTCCGGTCCACATGGCTTTCTGCTGCAAAGTGTACCACTGTATCGCACCCAGCCATGGCCTGGCGAACCGTTGCTTCGTCTGCTATATCACCTTCAATAAAAGTATGGTTTTGCGGCTGGGGATCTAGGTTAGCCCTGTTTCCTGCATAAGTGAGCTTATCTAATACCACCACCTCATCTTCTGGGTGGTTTTTTGCCCAATACCTAACGAAGTTAGAGCCAATAAATCCGGCAGCGCCGGTAACAAGTAGTTTCATATCTATATTATAGCAAGATTTGGAAGTTTATTTAATGCGCTATTGCAGGCAGACTGCAAAGCTTTAAGCATTGACAAAAGTGGTGTTTTGTGAGATAGTTACAAATCAGTTTGGTTTTTAAACTGTGTCTAGACAAAAATAAAACACAACTAGTTGGAGGTAACTAATTCATGAATTTACAAAAGTGGTTGCGAGACCACAGAAAAACGGAAATGACACGCCGCAGTGGCGAAGCCAAAACCAAAGTCGTAAACAAAAGCGACTACCAAGTTTTGGTTCTGGTTGTTGACGCAAATGGGCATTTGCTCGTGAGCGTCAGGAAAGCGGAAGGCAACAGCAGCAAAAAGATTTTTTTGCTAGGACCTACAGTGCAGACGGTGGAAAAAAACTTGGAAACCGTCGAAAATGGAGATTTCCCGGCAAGGTCCACTTTGGTGGACAATGAAAAAATCAAATGGTTTTATTGTCCCGGGGACGATAACTCTCCACCGAGCCGAGTTGGCATACTGAGCGACAAAATGTCGGTAAACAAAATCAAGGGGGAAAAGAAAGAAACCGAGTTTTGGACAACGTTTGCGGAATTGAAAACCCATATTCAAAATGGGAACGTCAATCCGCAACTACTGCGATGTCTTGCGGTGGTCCATTACGCTCTATAACTTTCATCTTTCATTTATTTTAAATCTCAGCCTGAAAAGCACGGACAAACTCCCAGAGTGTGTCCGGCTTTTTTTATTCATACAAAAAGGACAAGCGACTTACGTTGCCTGTCCTTTTCTGGTGAGATTGTTATTAAAAGGTTAGTTTATGGTTGCTGCGTTACGCAGCAGCCAATTGATGAGAGCAATGCTGGGCGCATCCAACATCCGCGGATGGTCCAGTAATAATTCAAGCTCCGGCAAAGAGAAATATACAGTTTCCTGCACATCTCCTTGGTGGAGTTGAACTTCTGCCTCAACATCGCCCGCCCAAATAACCCGGACGTCAACTTTGCCCGTGAGCCGAGCAGCGTCTAGTGTGACTAACTTTTGGTAAACCGGCGAAGGTCCCACAAAAGTTTTAATTTGATCATCGTGGGTAAGCGATCCTCTCGGAGCACAAGACACCACTTCACCAAAAGTTCCTGGCGGGTTACGATAGGTCATGCCAGCAAACACTTCACCGTTGTCATTTCGTTTCAACGGCAATACGATATAGCCAATGAGCTTGTCGCACGTGGCTTTATCATACTGTGATGCTTATTGGCAGATAATTGGTTGCTGGGTATAAAATTTCCCAGTTTCCTTAAAATTCCCTTGAATGACTCTAACAGAAAAAAACTTTCCATCTGGTCGGCTCAACCCGTTTTTGTTATGCCTCCA
>CAZQWV010000030.1:0-8223 GCA_964597185.1 uncultured Candidatus Saccharibacteria bacterium | reverse complement strand
GTAATATATAATAATATGCCTAAAATTGTGATTGCCGAAGATGACCAGCTTATTAATGCCTCTTTGGTACAAGGTTTTACTGATGCTGGTTTTGAAGTAAGCTCTGCCCCAGATGGGGAAGCAGCAGTAGCTAAAATTAAAGAAGTAAAACCAGAAGTAGTTATTCTGGATATCATGATGCCTAAATTAGATGGTATTGGAGTGTTGTGGGAAATGAAAGCTGACCCAGAAACAGAGAAAATCCCAGCTGTTATGCTCACCAATTTAAGCGATGCTGAAACAGTCAGTAAAATTTTGGAAGCTGGAGCAGCAGATTATTTGCTAAAAAGCGACCAGTCCATTGAACAGGTTGTACAAAAGGTAAAAGAAGTATTAGAGCGCCAAGTAAAGCTTTAATGGATAAGCATTTTTCAGTTATTGCTCACAATATTCGTTCCTTGCACAATGTAGGTTCCATATTTCGGACTGCAGACAGTTTAGGCGTAACTAAAATTTATTTAACTGGTTACACAGGCACACCGCCAGACACACGCTTGGCTAAAGTGGCTTTGGGTGCAGAAAATTTTGTTCCTTGGGAGTATACTAAATCTGCAATAAGACTAATTAAAAAGATTAGACAACACAACCCCAATGTAACCATAGTAGGGTTAGAAAATAATTTACCAGGTCATAAAATAACATTACTTCATAAGTACAAACCTAAGTTTCCTGTAGTGCTGTTGGTTGGAGAAGAGACTAAAGGCATCCCTAAAAAAATATTACAAATGTGTGATGAGTTGGTAGAAATTCCTATGAAAGGGCAAAAAGAAAGTTTAAATGTATCTGTTGCATTTGGAATTGCTGCTTACCAAATACTTGCCAAAAACAGGTAAAATTATTGTAATGACGTAACAAAATAGTATTTGTTACAGGTCTAGATAAACAAAGCTGTGGATTACTTAAAACTATACTAGTTTCACTAGCTGTGGAACATTAAATTCTCTCATATTTATGAGGGTTTTTTCTTATTGTGGAACACTGAGAAACATTTTGACCGTTCCCATAAAGTGGAGTATAATTGTTATGTAATGGCACAAAGTGGATAAAAGTGGGGATAAGTGGGAAACCCAAAAGATCCTTAAAAATGCCGGAAATCATTAATAATTCTGAAAGGCAAATATCATTTTCAGCAACCCCGGGGCTTTAACCGAGTTACTGAAAATGACATTTGACGCTAAATGTTCATTGGAGAGTACACAGCTACAATTGATGATAAGGGAAGAATTTCCATTCCGGTTAAATTTCGTTCCCAACTTAAGTCCAAAGTTGTTGTTACCAGGGGATTAGATAATTCTCTATTCCTTTACACATTGGATGAATGGAAAAAGCTTGCGGAAAAATTGGCTAGTCTTCCAATTTCTACTGCCAATACCCGAGCTTTTTCCCGTCTAATGTTAGCTGGAGCAATGGACTGTGACATAGACAAACAAGGACGTATTATTTTGCCTGGCTACCTCAAAGAGTTTGCCAAAATAAACAAGAAATTGGTGTTTGCAGGGTTATATAGCCGCGTAGAAGTATGGAGCGAAGAGTTGTGGAATAAGTACAAAACCCAGACTGAAAAACAAAGCAATGCTATTGCTGAGCAGTTGGGCAGTTTAGGGGTTTAAGTTATGAGTTATTCTCATACCCCAGTTCTTTTACAAGAAGTTCTATTTTATTTAGATCCAAAACCAGGCCAAAATTTTGTTGATGCAACTTTGGGTGGTGGTGGTTATAGCTTAGCTTTGCTAGAAAAAATAAATGCTGGGCAAAGCAATGGTGGTAAGGTGCTGTCCATAGATTTAGACCAAGCAGCTATTGAAAATTACCAACAGAAGTTAGTAACAACTGCGTACCAAAAGTCAGCGTTAGTAGCAAACGGCAATTTTAAAGATTTAGATAAAATTTTAGAACGAAATCAGTTTCAAGAGTTCAATGATATTCATGGTATTGTGGCAGACATAGGTCTGAGTTCGTACCAGTTAGACCAGTCTGGCAGAGGAATTAGTTTTCAGAAAGATGAACCATTGGACATGCGTTTTGACCCATCTGCACCAACAGATGCGAAATTTATTTTAAATAATTATTCGCCAGATGAGCTAACTCGGATGTTTAGAGAAAATGGGGAAGAGCCTAGCAGTTACGCCATAGCCAAAGCTGTGGTGGAACGACGAAGCAATTCCCAAATGAATTCTTCTCAAGATTTGGTAGAAGCAATTCGCCAAGGTTTGCCTAAGCCAAAAAAGCATTTATGGCAAAGCGCAGCTAGACGAATTTTCCAAGCTGTGAGAATGGAAGTTAACCAAGAGTTAGACAACTTAAAAATATTCCTACCAAAAGCTTTCGATTTGTTGGCTCCAGGTGGAAAACTAGTAGTTGTTTCTTTTCATTCATTGGAAGATAGGGTGGTAAAGCAGTTTTTTGCAAAAGCTGCCAAAGGCTGTATTTGTCCACCAGATTTCCCATACTGCAAATGTGGTAAAACCCCTCAAGGACAGATTTTGACTAAAAAACCTGTGCAGGCAGGGGAAAATGAACAAAAAGATAATTCTAGAAGCATTCCTGCTAAACTTCGAGCAATATTAAAACTTCATTAATTAAAATTAGAAACTAAAATCAAAATAAAAAATATGTCCAAATTGTTTACTTTCCAACCCGTGTTAGGTCCTGTAGTATCTGTTCGCAATCATCGTGTATCTCCTCGTGCTATTCGTAGCAAGCGACGCTCCTGGTTTAGCACCATTCGATCTTTTGCCAATTCCGCATCTAGTATGGGTAGTATGGCCGTATATGGGTTAGTAGTAATTCTTGGTGGTCTAGTAGCTTCTTATATTTTTATGGTCAATGGTTCTGCTGCTAAAGGGTATGAAATGCGAAAAATTCAGAACCGCATTGCAGAACAAGATGATGTTCGCCATAGCTTAGAAATTCGCGCTGCAGAGTTTGCTTCTTTAGGAGCTATTAATGAAGCTGCCACTTCAGCGAATTTGGTTTCAGTAAACGATGAAGAGTTTCTTACCCCTCGTGTGGTTACTGCTATGAGTTCAACTAAGTAATTATATTGGCAACAATTTAAGGCATGGTTAGAAAACTTTCATCTAAGCAATCCGATCCGTACCGCTCAAGAATGGTCGTCCTGACTGTTCTTTTGTTTTTATCTTTTGGTATAATTGTTGGCCGACTGTTTATGTTGCAAGTTGTAGCTTCAAGAGGGTACAAAGAAGTGGCTGAAGACCAGTACACTTTGGTAAAAAAGATAATTCCAGGAAGAGGGGAAATTAAAGTCATAGACCGTTATACCAATGAGCCCTACACTGTTGCTACATCCATACAGCGCGATTTAGCATACGCCATTCCTGCTGATATTGTGGATGGAGAAAATTATACCAAACAGGTCAGTGAAATACTGGGGCTTGAACCTCAAGAAATCCAAGACAAAATTAGTGACAGAACTAAAAAATATGTAGTTCTTAAAAAGCAGCTAACAGATGAGGAAACCCAAAAACTAAAAAGTTTAAATATTGAAGGTATTGGTTTTGAACCAGAGACTTTGCGGTTTTACCCTGAGCGTGCTTTTTTAAGCCAGGTGTTGGGTTATGTGGGTTATCATGAAAATGAAAAAACTGGGAGGTATGGGTTAGAACAAGAGTACAATGAGTTGCTACAAGGTAAGCCTGGGTTGGTTGACCAAGAAAAAGATGCTAGCGGTGTGTGGATTTTTGGAGGAAAAAGAAATATTCAACCTGCTATAAATGGTAGCGACTTAGTACTAACTATAGATAAAAATATTCAGTTTCAAGCAGAAAATATAGTTAAAGAAGCTGTTTCAACTCACGGAGCAGATAGCGGCTCCATAACAGTTATGGATCCTAAAACTGGAGCCATTTTAGCTATGGCAACCTACCCTTCGTTTGATCCAAATGAGTATTCTAAAGTAAAAAATTTAGAAGTTTATTCTAACCAACCAACAGTGGCTAGCTATGAACCTGGTTCCATTTTCAAGCCATTGACCATGGCAGCTGCGTTGAATGAAAACAAATTAACTCCAAACAGTACTTTTGTTGACCCAGGACAAGTAGAAATTGATGGTTATACAATTAAAAACTCAGATGAGAAAGCTCATGGCACACAAACCATGAGCCAGGTACTAGAAGAATCTTTAAACACTGGAATGGTGTTTGTGAAAAATAAAGTTGGTAACAAAACTTTTGCTGATTATGTAAGACGATTTGGTTTTGGTCAGCCTACAGGCATTGAATTACCAGAAGCTAAAGGTAACCTCAGTGGTTTAGATGGGAATATTAATGTAAACTATGCTACCGCTAGTTTCGGTCAAGGAATTAGCGTTACTCCTGTGCAAATGCTTCAGGCTTATAGTTCTTTAGCTAACGGTGGTAAAATGATGCGCCCATACATTATTCAGTCTATTGTCGAGCCAAACGGTAAAGCTAAAAATACACAACCACATGAAGTTGGACAAGTTATTTCTAGTGCTACTGCTAGTCAAATTTCTGCCATGCTAGTGAATGTGGTCGAGCTAGGGCATGGTAAAAAAGCTCGGGTAGCTAACTATTATGTAGCTGGGAAAACTGGTACTGCTCAAGTACCTCGCAAAGATGGCAGAGGATATGAAAAAAACAATAACATTGGTTCATTCATTGGTTATGCGCCAGTAGAAGATCCAAAATTTATTGCTTTAGTTCGTATTAACCACCCTCGTTCTGTTGCTTTTGCTGAAAGTTCAGCAGCTCCTAGTTTTGGACAGCTCGCTCAATTCATTTTGAACTATTACAGCGTGACTCCAAGCAGAACCGGGAATTAATATTATTTTCTTTTGTTAACCAAAGAGTGATGTAATTGCTGGTGGTTGTGGTCTAGGTGCTTTTTGCCCCAATGAATTCCATTCCACATTCTTTCATGGATGAAATACAACAAAGTACTAACAACACTAGTAACTCCAATAAAGCTAGCACTGAGACTTATATCCCCAGTCATTAAATAAATAATTATTGCGTTTGAGACAATAATTAGTAAACGGTAAGTTATAGTTTTGATGATGGATCGGCTATGGTTTTCGTGAAATGCCATGAAAAAAGATAAATTAAAGAATTTTGCCTGAAACTGTATAAATATTGTATTCTATTAACAGATATTGGACAAATAATATGAGTTTAACCAGTGGTTTAAAGACTAAAACTCGTTTCCGTCGCGTAAGAAAAACAACTTTTTCGCAGCGGTTGGGCAGGTTTTTCCATAGCACTTTCATAAGGCTTGTGGCTGGTTTGGCTTTGGGATTTTTTGGAATTTTCGGAATTATGGCTTTAGCAGGATCTGCTGTGGTCTGGCATTACACCAAAGACTTGCCGAGCTACAACGCAGTGGTAACCAGAGATGTAGTAGAGTCCAGTAAAATTTATTCCCGTGACGGAACTTTACTGTATGAATTTCATGGAGAAGTGAAAAGAACCAGTGTTGAGCTAGACCGCATTGCTCCGCATTTGAAACAAGCAACTATTGCCATTGAAGACAAAGATTTTTACAAACACGGACCAATTTCTTTCACTGGGATTGCGCGTGCAGCTTTAGCTAACTATAAATCTGGCCAAGTTAGTCAGGGTGGTAGCACCATTACTCAGCAATATGTTAAAAATGCATTGCTCAGTTCAGACAGATCTTTTGGTAGAAAAATATCTGAAGTATTTTTGGCTTACCGTATTGAATCGCATTTGTCTAAAGATGCAATTTTAAGTTTGTACTTAAATGAAATTCCGTATGGCCGCAACGCTTACGGTGCTGAGGCTGCTAGTCAAACTTATTTTGGCAAGTCTGCCAGAGATTTGAATTTAGCAGAAAGTGCATATTTAGCAGCTCTGCCTCAGGCTCCTAGTTTTTTTAGTCCAACAGGACCAAATGCTGAACTGTTGGAAAACAGAAAAAATACCATTTTAGATATTATGAAAGAGCAGGGGTATATTGATGAACAGCAGTACGATGAAGCACGCAATGCTACTGTAGCTTTTAAAGATGTACGCACAACCATTCGAGCACCTCACTTTGTGTCCTATGTACAAAACTATTTAACTCAAAAATATGGCAACCAGTTTTTGCGCGAAGGCGGTTTAAAAGTTTACACCACGTTGGACTTAAATTTACAAGCTATTGCTGAGGAAGTGGTTAAAGAAGGAGCTAATAAGAATATTAAGTCCAACAATGCCTACAATGCAGCACTGGTTGCTGTAGAGCCCTCCACAGGCAAAATATTGGCCATGGCAGGGGGAAAAGACTACTTTGGTATACCAGAGCCAAAGGGTTGCAATCCTGGTACAACTGGCAAAAACAGCTGTGCTTTTAACCCGCAGTTAAATGCTGCTGCGAGCCAACGTCAGCCAGGAAGTTCATTTAAACCCTATGTTTACCTTACAGCTTTCGATAAAGAGTTTGCCTATAACCCAAGCTCTCAAATAGTAGACTCACCAGTGTCCTATGGTCTTGCTGGTGGTAGAACATATAGTCCTAAAAATTATGATGGTAGTTACAGGGGAGCCATGTCTATGCGCAAAGCTTTGGCTGGCAGTTTAAATATTCCTGCTGTAAAAACTTTGAATTTAGTTGGTGTACCTAACGCCGTTAAAACTGCTCATGGTTTAGGCATCACATCTCCACTTAAGGATTGCGGGCTGTCTTTGGTTCTTGGTGGTTGCGAAGTACGTTTAGTAGACCACGTTGCAGGGTATGCTTCCATTGCCAATGGTGGCAAGGCTAACTATGCCACACCATTTGTTCGTATTGAAGATAAAAACGGAACTATTTTAGAAGAGTATCGCCAGCAAAACAAACAAGTAGTAGAACCAGCAGCAGCATATGAACTGCTAAGTATAATGACAGACAACGATGCTCGTACTTACATTTTTGGGAAAGACTCTCCACTAACTTTACCTGGAAGAACTGTTGCTGCTAAAACTGGAACTACCAACTCATGGAAAGATGGTTGGACTTTAGGTTGCACAGTTCAGTTATGTAGTGGGGTTTGGACTGGTAACGACAATGGCATGCTTATGCGCCAAGGAGCAGATGGAGTGTTTACTGCAGCTCCAATATGGAATGCTTTTATGACTCGAGCAATGCAAGGTCAGTTGGCCTTAGAATTTCCCGTACCTTCAGACATTGTTCAAGTTAGGTACAGCCTCTATGGCAATAGACCAGCTGGAAAAAACGATAAAAAGTTTAGAGTAGAATCTTTTGCTTACTATGCTTTACCAAAAGAATTGAAACAGTTGGCTGCTCCAGCAGGTGCTCAAGTTAAGTTAAAACCAGGAACAAACAATACAACCAAAGAGCAAGATAATGCAGAACCTAAGGCAAGCGCTCCGGTTTCAGTTCTGCCTTAAAGTCTTTGTATAACTTTTCAATTTTAGGGTCTATAATGAGCCGACAGTAACTTGCTGTTCGGTTCTTTTCGTAGTAATCTTTGTGACTTTCATCTGCTGGGTAAAAATTGTTGTATGGTACAATTTCCGTAACTATTGGGTCTGCGTAAGCACCACTTTGTCCAAAATCTAATTTGGATTGTTCCGCAATCTGTTTTTGTTGTTCGCTATGGTAAAAAATAGCAGAGCGGTATTGAGTACCGATATCATACCCTTGTTTATTTAAAGTAGTAGGGTTGTGCGTAGCCCAAAAAACATCTAACAATTTAGAAAAGGAGATTTCTGCTGGGTCAAATTTAATTTGTAAACATTCGGCATGTCCACTATCACCAGAAGAAACTTGCCAGTAACTCGGGTTTGGTACGGAACCTCCAGAGTACCCAGGCATGACCGAACTAACTCCACGGAGTCTGCGAAACACAGCTTCTGTACACCAAAAGCAACCATTTGCTAGAGTGGCCGTTTCTAAATTATTTGTTTGTGTGTCTGCGGCAGCATCTGTCATGTTTACTCCTTATTCATGAGCAGGCAAGCTCCATTTATGCAAAATCGTTTTCCTGTTGTGGCTTGTGGTCCGTCATCAAATACGTGGCCTAAATGGCTTTTACAATTGGCACAAACAACTTCGGTACGATACATGCCATATTCCGTATCCTCTAGAAATTCCACACTTCCAGGAATGGCTTGGTCAAAACTTGGCCAACCTGTACCACTATCACAATTTGCATCGGATCTGAGCAACTCCTGTCCGCAAGCAGCGCAAGTAAACTTGCAT
>CAZQWV010000029.1:0-8333 GCA_964597185.1 uncultured Candidatus Saccharibacteria bacterium | reverse complement strand
TTGCTGTACTTTCTCCTAAGTCATGGGAGGTTGCCGAAACTTTCATCTCTTGCGACTCAGCTTCATATTCTAGCACAATACTTCCTGTATTTTGAGAAAATATACCAGCAGTTTTTACAGCATGTGCTAGTTCTGATCTAGACAAACTAACTGTGGTTTTAAAATCAGAAGGGATAATATGAGAATATTCGGGATACTGACCATCGATTAAGCGGGATATTATTTCTGTGTCATCTGACCTTAATGCGATCTGGTTGTCGCTTATAAATATCTGACCGTCTTCTTCTTTACCAGTGAGTAACCTGGAAATTTCCAAAGCTGCTCTGTGAGGAATAATTACGGCATTATGTGCTTTAAATTGTCCTTGTATCTTATTTTCCGCCAACCTGTAGCGGTCAGTAGCCGTGACTGTTATTTGGTCTTTATCTAGTTTCAAATACATCCCCGAAATTTCTGGCTGTGTTTCGGAATTTGAAGCTGCGAAAATAACTGAATCAAGTGAATATTTTAACAACTTTGCTGGTAGAACAAAATCTGTTTGGGTTTCTATTTCTGGAATTGAAGGAAATTCTTCGCTGGGAAAATCTTTGAGTTTGGTGCTGTAATTTTCTGTACTGAATAAAACCTCACCTTCTTCTTGTTCAATTGTTATATTTTGGTTTGGTAAGTTATTTACCAGTTCAAGTAAAGTTTTGGCATGTAAACAAATTTCTCCGTCTTTTTCAATCTTGCATCTTGAAAATGTATTTATTCCAATTTCTAAATTTGTTGCTGAAAGTTTAAGCTGGCCATTTTCTGTTTTTAACAAAACTGTATTTAACACTGGTAATGTCGATGAACTAGATATAATCCGTGAAACTACCTGAAGAGCATTTCTTAAATTTTCTTGTGTGCAGATTACTTTCATTGTTATTAATTAATAATATAAATCTAATAATAGTAAGTGTTGTGGATTTGTGTATTACTTGAACATTGCGTTTTGTTTATGCGACATTTAGCAATTAACGGTTGTGTATTAGACTGTGTTTATAAATGGATTACTTTCTAGATTGTAATAATACTTCAATTTTACCCACAAATCTTGACCAGTTATTCAGAGTTATTCACAGAGTTTTCCTTAACTTGTATACAGCTTATCCATAATTAAGTTAACTTCTTGTTTTAAATTCGGCTGGGATTCTACCAGTTTTTCTACTTTTTCAACACCATGCATTACTGTTGTGTGGTCCCTTCCTCCAAAGTATTCGCCAATTGCTGGGAAAGAAGATTTCATTTCTTTTCTTGCTAAGTACATTGCTACTTGTCTCGGTGCAACATATTCTTTTCTTCTGGATTGTTTTATTAGATCATTTTCACTGATGTTGTAAAATTCGGCAACCAAAGCAGCAATTTTTTGTAAACTGAGAACTTTCTTTTTTGAATTCACCATGCCAGCTAGTATTTTTTGTGCTTGTTCAATAGTCACTGGTCTACCCATTTGTTTGTATACAACGAGTGCATTCAATACTCCTTCAAGCTCTCTTATGTTGCTGACAATATTTTCTGCAATGAAATACAAAACATCTTCATTGAGCTCAAAACCATGCTTAACCATTTTATTTCTCAAAATTGCTAAACGTGTTTCTAAATCCGGAGCTTGAATATCTGCAACCATACCCCATTCAAACCTAGACACTAACCTTTGCTCAATAGCAGGAATTTCTTTTGGTAGTCTGTCTGAGGTTAAAATAATTTGCTTACCTTTATCTCTGAGCTCATTAAAGGTATGGAAAAACTCTTCTTGCGTACCTTCTTTGTTAGACAAAAATTGGACATCATCAATTAACAACATGTCTACATTTCTATATTGATGCTTGAAGCTGTCCATTTTTTTATTTTGGATGGCGCTAATATAGTTATTGGTGAATTTTTCACTGGTTACATACAAGACTTTGGCTGATGGATTTTCTTTAAGCAATTTACAGCCAACAGCATGCATTAAGTGGGTTTTTCCTAAGCCCACACCCCCATAAATAAATAGCGGGTTATATAAACTCCCAGGGTTTTTTGATACTGCAACCGATGCAGCATGCGCTAGTTCGTTGTGTTTGCCAATAACAAATGTTTCAAAAGTGTATTTTGGGTTTAAGCTCCCGCTCATGGCACCGTTGTTCTGTGTGGCAACTGGTGGTCTGCTGGTAGTAGAACCAGATATAGGGCGCTCCATGACCCTAGGAGCCAATGTGTTGCCTCCAGTAGATGAAGTTGTTTCTTTCTGGTTTTTCCCAACAGAGTACTTTATTTCTCTTATTTCTGGTGCTATGGTCTTTAGAACTTTCAATAAATCTTGGTGATAGTGTTTAGAGATCCAATCTTGGGTGAACACTGTTGGTACTGCTACTACAATGTGGGAATCCCCTTTTTCGGTTATAGAGGTGTTCTTGAACCATGTATTAAAGCTTGCTCGGGTTAGAGTTACTTCTAAATTGCCCAATATTGCTTGCCACAACTGTTGATTATTCATTTCTAGAGAGGTTTATTTTTAATATTTGTTAGTAAAATAGGTTGGTCTGTTCATTCTAACAAGCAGTTATCAACATGTAAACAAACATATTTTTTGGCTTAATTAAGAGGTTTTATGAGTTTTTTGTTGAAATCATGTGGAAAACAATGAAAATAAGTGGAAATCTTTTTGCAGGAATGGTAAATGTCTAGTTTTTAGGCGTTTTCTCGTGTCAAGGGTGTGGAAAATTAGTAGTTTCTTAGCCAGCTATTGACGTTTTAGCCTTAATTTAGTATAATTTTTGAGACTTTAATATATAGATTGATGAAAAGAACCTACCAACCGAAGGTCAAAAAACGTAAAAAAACCCATGGTTTTCGAAAGAGAATGCAAAGCAAGCCAGGGAAAAACGTTCTAGCTCGACGAAGAGCAAAAGGCCGAAAGAAATTATCTGCATAATAATAAATCATGCTCCAAAAAAAGCACCGTCTGAACAAAAGCAAAGATATACAAGATACATCTGCGCGCGGGCGGACTTTTTTTTCTCCAAATTTTGTTGTTAAATATAAGCCAATTGCCACCGGAACAACAAGAGCTGCTGTTGTAGTGTCTAATTATGTATCAAAAAAAGCAGTAGAGAGAAATAGAATTAAAAGATTGGTCAGAGAAACATTAAGGCTCAGTCTTTCTTCGCTTAAGCCTGGGGATTATGTAGTGGTGGTAAGACCGAAAGCAAAATTGGCAGACGCAACCATGGAATCTTTAGGGTTGGTTACTTTCTTGAAATCTATAAAACTTATGGCATGAAAGGGTTTGTAAAGAAGATTACTTCGTTTCCTAGGTATATACTGGTTTTTGGTATAAAGGTATACCAGCTTACCCTATCGCCCGACCACAGTTATTTAGTTAAGTCTTTATATCCTTACGGTTTTTGTAGATTTTACCCGTCTTGTAGTGAATACTCTAAAATTGCTATTATAAAGCACGGGGTAGTAAAGGGTGGGTACCAGTCAGTATGGCGGTTAATACGTTGTAACCCTTGGGTAGAACCGGCAATAGATAAAAATAAATAATTTAATTTTCATGATATTTTTGTATAACGAAATAATTTACCGACCAATATTAAACCTTTTGGTTTACCTGTATAACATTATTCCTGGGCACGACGTAGGTATAGTTATAATTTTGGTTACTATTCTTATTCGTATTATTTTGGCCCCTTTGTTCCATAAATCTCTTAAAGGTCAAAAAGCCATGAGTGCTTTGCAACCAAAACTGAATGAGTTGCGAGAAAAACATAAAGACGATAAAGAAGCTCAGACAAAGGCAATGCTCGATTTATATAAAGAGCATAAAATAAACCCTTTAAGCTCATGCCTTCCTATTTTGGTTCAGCTTCCTATCTTAATTGCTCTTTATCAAGTTTTTGATAAAGCTCTAAAAGGCAACTTAGATGGATTGTATAATTTTGTTGCCAATCCAGGTGTGCTAGACCCAACTCTATTAGGTTTTCTAGATTTAACTAAACCAAATATTCCTCTTGCAGTTATAGCAGGTTTGGCCCAGTTCTGGCAGTCCAAGCTTATGGTTTCCTCCCAACATCCAAGCAATGACCCAACCATGAAAATTATGAGTGTTCAAACCACTTATGTATTACCAATTATTTCTATTGTTATTGCAGTCAGTTTGCCAGCAGGTCTGCCGTTGTATTGGGTAGTAACTACTTTGTTTGCTGTTGGTCAACAATACTATATTAATTACACTCACCCTAAAGTAGAAGTAGTAAAATAATTTTGTATGACAGATTACGATAAAATCGAACAAGTTAAATCTCTAATCTCTGATCTTATTGCACGAATGGGTGTTACTGCTAACGTAGAATACGAAGACAGTATAACCAAAGGTTTAGTGTTTAATATTTCGAGCAGAGAATCTAGATTGCTTATTGGCCACCAAGGAGCAACTTTGCATGCCTTAGAAATAGTTTTACATAGCTTGGTGTCTAGACGGTTTCCCGGAGAAAGACTATATTTTACTTTAGATGTAGATGATTACCGTAGAAAAAGAGAATGGTATTTGAAAGAAGCTGCAAAAGAAGCTGTGACTCAAGCTCAGCGCATAGGAAGGCCAGTAAAAATGGAGCCCATGCCAAACTATGAAAGACGTATAGTCCATGCGTTCATCCAAGATAATTTCCCTAACGCAATAAGTACCAGCGAGGGACGCGATCCAAATAGAAGAATAGTTGTTGAGGTGAAATAAAAACAGACTGCTTACCAATTGCAGTCTGTTTTTATTTTATTGAATTGTCACATCTATTTTAGCGCTAGTGTCCCCTTCATTACTTCTCACATATAGCTTGTATTTGCCTGGTGCCGGCTTACTGTTCCAAGTAATAGAATAAGAGTACGGAGAGCCTAGGTTGCCGTTGGCACCAGCGGTGCCTATGAGTTTGGAGGTAGACCCTGTTTGATAGTAGAAAGATACGTTATCAAATTGAATTGAGCTTGAAGCAGATAAGGTCAAAGGAAAATCGACTGTGGAATTATTGTTTGGTTCAGTAAGCTCTAGAACTTCGTCTGATTCTCCAACCTTGAATGTAATGCTTGTGTCGTTGCTTATACCAAGCTTGTCTACAGCTCTGGCACTAATGGTGTGGGTTCCATCTGCAAAGTTTTGCTTAACACTGGTGTTATATGGTGCTTCAGTAAGCGTGGCTACTACATCCCCATCAATAGAAACAATAACTTTTGCTATACCTTCAGCAGACTCAGCTTTGTTTTTAATATCTACTTTTCCATTATTTATAGTGGAGTTATTTGCAGGGCTACTTATTTCCACTTGAGGTCTATCTTTATCGCTTATGACTGGACCTTACCCAGGGGGGTAGTCAAACCCATTTGCCTTCGCCCAGGCAATAACAGGATTTTCCCAATTTGGGTTATCTGGCTTTTCGCTTCGAAATACTTTAAATACCTTTACTGCAATATTTTCAGGAGCAGTTAAGTCTGTGGCTCTTTCTCCTGTAGTGGTGTCTATTTTTACTCCTACGTGTACATTATCTCTATCTGTTGGTACGGCGTAGTCGGCAAATACTTCTGTGCGGGTTTCAGGTGTGTATTCGTTAGGAAGCTTTCCTGAAACACTATCAACACTAACTCTAGTTATGCCTGTTGGAATTTTAAATTCTTCAGCTGGGGAATTTTTTAAAGCTTCTCTTAAAAATCTATTTAGAATTGGAGCAGCAACAATAACACCATCAGATCCAGCTTTAAGCAAAGTTCCGTCGTTGTTGCCTGCCCATACTCCAGCAGAAATGCTTGGGGTAAAACACATAGTCCAACCATCATGCCAGTTTTGCGTGGTTCCGGTTTTACATGCCACTTGTCTCCCAGGTAAGGTTAATGGAGAACTTGAGCCAAATACGTAGCTACGTGCATTGTTGTCGGTCATAATATCTATGAGCTCATATGCTGCTTGTGGGTCGACAACTTGCTGGCTTTCCTCTTTGTACTCTTCTAGCACTTCCCCTTGCTGATCTTCTACTTTTAGAATTCCTGTTTTTTGATGTCTGTCGCCCATATTGGCTATAGCTGCCATAGCAGCTACGTGGTCAACCAGTTTTACTTCGCAGCCACCTAGCACCAAAGATAATCCGCAATTTTCTAGCTTAGAAGTTATTCCTAAATCGTGGGCAGTGTCTACAGCATTATCTACTCCTACCAATGCTAAAGTTTTTACAGCTGGAATGTTTAAGCTACCAGCCAAAGCTTTACGCATAGATACTGGACCATAAACCTGGTTATTGTAGTTTCTTGGTTGATAGTCCTTACCTCCGTAGTTACCAAAATCTGTAACCACATCCATTAACATAGACCCTGGGGCGTACTTATGGTCTTTGCCAAATGCTGTTAGGTATACATAAGGCTTGAAAGAACTACCTGGCTGTCTACTTGAAGTTGCAACATTAACATTTGGTTCAAATACACAATTTTTACCTGGAGTACAACCAGCTGGCTGAGGATCAGCAAAATAATCTTTACCTCCAACCATAGCTAGTATTTGCCCTGTTTTCGGATCGATTGCTACTAGAGCTGCATTGTTAGCATTATTTGCTCTAATTTTTGAAGCCCCTTCTCTAACAGCGGTTTCTGCTGCTTCTTGCAGTCTTGGGTCCAAAGTGGTGTGAACTTTTAGCCCACCTTCTTGTAGAGTACGTTCCCCATATTTACTAGCAATATATTCTTCTACGTAAAATACAAAGTAAGGAGCTTTAATGCCAGTGGTAGCAGTTTTAAACTCTACTTTTTCTGCAATTGCTTGGTTGTACTGTTCCTCTGTAATATAATTTTGCTCTTTCATTTGCAACAACACAAAATCTTTTCTGTATTCTAAGGCATCGCGGTTGTTCCCGTTTGGATTGTAAAAACTTGGTGCTTGTGGTAATGCAGCTAGGTAAGCGCTTTCAGCAATGGTTAAATCTTTAGCGTTCTTACCAAAATAGGTTAAGCTTGCTGCTTCAATACCGTAAGCGTTGCGCCCATAAGGAATTTCATTTAGGTAAAGTTTGAGAATTTCATCTTTAGTAAATCTAGCTTCCATTTCTACTGCCAAAACAATCTCTTTAATTTTACGCCAAATGGACTTTTCTCTGGTTAAAACTGCATTTTTAATAAACTGTTGAGTAATAGTACTTCCGCCTTGTCTTTTCTCTCTATAAATAATATCTATAATGAGCGAACGCAATAATGCTTTAGGGGAAATACCGGCATGGTTATAAAAGTTTTTATCTTCAACGGCAATAGTGGCTTTTTGCACGTATGGAGACATTTGGTCTAATTCAATTAAGGTGCGTTTAAATTCACCATGAACTTCATAAAGCAAATTTCCTTCACGGTCATATATTTTGGTGGACTCTGGAACGTCTCGGCCAAGCAAACGATTTGGATCAGGAAGGCTAAAACTAACATAAATAAATAATAAAGCCACCATTAAAACACCAGCAGCACTAAATCTAAAACCCCAAGTCCAAATTTTCTTCCAAGTTAGGGATTTCCACCAACCAATAAGTGAAAACTTCCCTTTGCCTTGAGAGGGTTTTTGTGGTCTAATTTTAGGTTTAGCAGACTGGGTCTGGGGTGTTTTTGGGCTGTTGTGACTACTATTGTATGAATATATGCGCATATATATAATTATACTCTAATATAACGCATGAGCACAGAAAAAAGTTTCTGCAAAACAGTTTTTACTTTGCTATACTATAAATATGAATAAAAAAGACCAAATTAATTCTTTGCTTCAACGTTGTGTTGAAGAAGTTATACCATCAGAAGAGCTGAAAAAACAGCTTATGTCTGGCAAAAAGCTCAGAATCAAGTTAGGTATCGATCCTACCAGCCCCAATTTACATATTGGACGAGCTGTAGTTTTATGGAAATTGAGAGCTTTTCAAGAGCTTGGACACAAAGCCGTTCTCATTGTTGGGGACTTTACTGGCCTCATTGGAGACACTTCCGATAAGGATTCAGAAAGACCAATGCTTGATCAAGAAATAGTGAAGAAAAATGCTGCTACCTATTTCAAACAAGCTTTTAAGATTTTAGATCCAAAAAAGACTCAAACCCACTTTAATTCTAAATGGTTGAAGAAATTAGGGTTCTTAGAAATCGGTAAAATGGCAGACAGTTTTAGTCTTCATGAGTTCATTGCCAGGGAAAATATTAAAAAAAGATTAGACACTGGTAAGCGTATTGGCCTGCGGGAAGTGCTCTACCCTCTCATGAAAGGTTATGACAGCGTTGCCATAAAAGCAGATGTAGAACTTGGCGGAACTGACCAGAGATTCAATTTG
>CAZQWV010000028.1:2747-8477 GCA_964597185.1 uncultured Candidatus Saccharibacteria bacterium | reverse complement strand
CGGAAGACTGGCATGACTGTCAATCCCAGCTACTTATATATTTATTCACAACAGTCGAAGCCCTGACGCTCATAAATATATAAGTAGCTGGGATTCATTAATCACCCCACTATCCTAGGTGGTGTTTGATGAGCTTGGCTTTGGCTGGGCCTAGTAGTTCGGTTAATTTAGTTAAGCTGGTTTTGCGGATTTGGCTTATTGTACCAAACTTTTGTTTAAGAAGTTTTTTAGTTTTCGGTCCAATACCAGGGATAGTGTCTAACTGAGAAGCGGTGGCGGATTTGCTTCGTAAGCTGCGGTGGAAAGTTATGCCGAAGCGGTGAGCTTCATCGCGCAAGCGTTGGAGTAGCTGTAGTACAGGACTGCTGTGAGGCAAAACTATTGACACTGGGTTATGAGGTAAGAAAATTTCTTCAATTCTTTTGGCCAAACCAATAACTGGGATATTTAGTTTTTTGGTTTGTAAGACTTCCACAGCCACACCTAGCTGTCCTTTGCCACCGTCTATAACTATGAGGTCTGGGGTTGGCCATTTGTCCGCTGGGTTGCTAGGGTTTTCTCTAGCCAATCTGCGGGTAAGCATTTCTTCCATCATAGCGAAGTCGTCTGGAGTATTTTTTACTGTAATTTTGAATTTACGGTATTGGTTTTTAGCAGGCTCTCCATCCTGGGTAACCACCATGCTGCCAACAGGGTTAGTTCCTTGGATATTGCTAATGTCATATCCTTCAATACGGCGAGGTAGAGTAGGGAGGTTAAGTAGTTGTTTGAGTTCTTGTAAAGTTTTTTGCAAAGCATCCAGGTCTGTGGCTTGGCTGCGTTGCCATTTTGCCAAATACTGTTCCGCATTAGTTTTACCTAACTGTATTAGTTTCAATTTTTGGCCCCTAGTTGGTATATGTAGTGAAACTTTCTTGCCAGCTTGTTTGCGGAGTAATTGTTCCAAAAGCTTTTGTTCTGGTATTTTTGTTTCTACATAAACTTCTTTGGGTAGATCGCTGGCAGAGGCATAGTAGTTTTCTGCAAAAGTTTGAATTATAGCTGCGGCTCTGTCTGTCTCAGGAATATGTAAAATATTGTCGTATACAAAATTTTCTTTATCTATAAGCTTGCCTTCTCTCACTTTAAACAGATTTACACAAGCAGATAACGAGCTTTGATAAATAGATATGAAATCCCAAGAAACTTTTTGGGCAAACATAGTCACTTGCCGTTCATCTAAAACCTCTATGCTTCGTAACTGATCGCGCAGCCTACCAGCTAGTTCAAACTGGCGTTTTTTTGCAGCGCTGGTCATGGCACGGCGCAACTCTAATTTGATAGAAGAAGTTTTCCCAGACAAAAAAAGGATTATGCGTTTGAGTTGGTCTTGGTATTCAGCCAGAGTAATATTGCCAACGCAAATTCCTGGGCAACGGTGCAAGTAATAGTAAAAGCAAGGGCGATTACCAATTTGCTTGTTCGCGCAATAGGGGAATATTTTACGAACAAAGTCCAAAGTCTGCTTTATTTTTTTGGTAGAGGAGTACGGACCAAAATATTTTGTTTTGCTAGCAGTTTCTATTTTACGAGCATAACCAATGCTAGGAATTTCTGTTGTGTAATCAATTTTGATAAAAGCATAGTTTTTGTCATCTCGTAGCTTAATGTTGTATGTCGGTAAATATTCCTTAATGACTGTGTTTTCTAAAAACAAGCTTTCCAGTTCTGAGTTAACAACAATAAAATCTAAATCCACAGCTTCTGCCATGAGAAATGGGAGCTGGGCTCTGGTGTCATGACCTGTGAAATACTGCATAACTCTGTTACGCAAGTCTTTGGCTTTGCCAACATAAATTACTTCTTTATCTGAATTCAAAAATTTATACACCCCAGGTTGGTGAGGTATTTCAGCAAGTTTATTCTTTAGTTTCTTGTTCAAAGTAGCCATGCTCTAATTATAAAGTGAAGTGAGGTTTTGTGAAACTCATCATCTAGCTTAGAGTTCTTGATTTTACTTCAATTTTGTGCTACTCTTGCCACTAGTTTGCGTTTTATATATAGATAGAGCGAAATCTACACTTTTAGAAATTAAATCATAAAAAAATGGCAAATTCTGACAAAATCATCATTCGTGGAGCAAGACAGCACAACTTAAAGAATATTGACTTAGATTTGCCTCGCAACAAGCTTATTGTTATGACTGGTTTGTCTGGCAGTGGTAAATCGTCATTAGCTTTCGATACCATATATGCTGAAGGGCAACGCCGTTACGTAGAAAGTTTGTCTGCTTATGCCCGCCAGTTCATTGGTCTCATGGACAAGCCTGACGTAGACAAGATTGAAGGGCTGTCTCCAGCTATTTCTATTGACCAGAAAAGTGCTTCACACAACCCACGTTCTACTGTTGGTACTGTGACAGAAATTTATGATTATTTGCGTTTGCTTTATGCTCGCATTGGTATACCTCATTGTCCTGAGTGTGGCACTAAAATTGCTGGCCAAACCTTGCAAGCCATGACCGACCAACTCATGGATTTGCCGAAAGATACCAAAGTTATTTTATTGGCTCCTTTCATACGCGACCAAAAAGGGGAGCATCGCTTGGTGTTTGACCAAGTCAAAAAAGCTGGGTTCTCCCGTGTGAGAGTTGATGGCGCCATCATGGATTTAAATGAAGCGCAAAATCTAAATTTAGATAAGCAAAAGAAGCACAGCATAGAAGTTGTAGTTGACCGCGTTACCATTAGCAAAGAAGATAGAGGAAGAATTGCTGAGAGCTTAGAAAAGGCTTTAGATTTAGGAGACCAATTGGCATTAGCTTTAGTTGGTGAGAAAACTACTAAAGAAATGGTGTTGTCTCAAAAGTTTGCTTGTCCTAAAGGCCACTCGGTATCTATTTCTGAATTAGACCCTAGAGATTTTTCTTTCAACAGTCCTCATGGGGCTTGCCCTGACTGTAAAGGTTTAGGAACTAAACTTACTATTGAGCCAGACTTGGTTATTCCAAACCCTCGTTTAACTTTGGCAGAAGGAGCTGTTAGGCCATGGAGCAAAACTACTTCCAGACTTTCTTGGTATATGCGAGTGTTGCATTCTGTAGCTCAAGAATATGGTTTTTCTGTTGATGTACCAGTCAAAGAGCTGGCTAAGAAACATGTAGACATTGTACTTTATGGCACAGGCGATAAAAAAATAAAAGTTCCAGGAGAAGGAGAATACAGCAACACTTACTTTGCTACTTTTGAAGGGGTAATAAATAATCTAGAAAGACGTTATAAAGAAACTGACTCCGATTATATGCGTGGTGAAATTGAAAATTACATGCGCATACGCCAATGTCAGACTTGCCATGGCAAACGGTTAAAGCCAGAAGTGGTTGCTGTTACTGTAAATGGAGCTAGTATTGTAGATTTGTCTAGCATGACAATTGAAAATGCTGCTGAGTTTTTCGACAAGCTTCCAAAGAAGTTAAATGCTAAAGAAACAGCTATTGCTAAACTAATTTTGAAAGAAATTATTGCACGCTTATCTTTCTTGCTCAATGTTGGCTTATCTTACTTGTCGTTGGATCGCGGGGCAGACACTTTGTCTGGCGGTGAAGCTCAGCGTATTCGTTTGGCCACCCAAATAGGCTCTGGCCTAACCGGAGTACTCTATATATTAGATGAGCCTTCTATTGGACTACACCAAAGAGATAATGGACGCTTGCTTCGCACCTTAAAAGAACTTCGAGATTTGGGTAACACCGTTATTGTAGTAGAACACGATGAAGAAACTATTCGTGAGTCTGACTGGGTAGTAGACATTGGTCCTGGTGCTGGAGCTCATGGTGGCAAGTTGGTAGCCCAAGGCACTCCAGAGCAAATTTTGAAAAGCAAAGAATCCATAACTGGTCAGTTTTTGTCAGGTAAAGAAACTATTGATGTACCAAAGCGCCGTCGTCCCGGCAATGGTAAGAAAATTCAAGTTATTGGCGCTTCAGAATTCAACTTAAAAAATTTAAATGTTGAAATTCCTTTAGGTAAATTTGTTTGCTTAACTGGCATGTCTGGTTCTGGTAAATCTACTTTGTTAAATGATATTTTGGCCAAAGCTCTATCTAAACATTTTTACAATAGTAAAGATGAACCTGGAAGCCATAAAAATATTTTAGGTATAGACCATATCGATAAAATTATTGATATTGACCAGTCTCCAATTGGTCGCACTCCTCGTTCTAACCCAGCCACTTACACCGGGGTGTTTACCTTTATTCGTGATTTGTTTGCTGAAACCAAAGAAGCAAAAATGAAAGGTTACAAATCTGGTCGCTTTAGCTTCAATGTTAAGGGTGGTCGCTGTGAAAAATGTTCAGGTGACGGGGTGTTGCGTGTGGAAATGAACTTCTTACCAGATGTGTACATTACTTGTGAAGAATGTAATGGCAAACGTTACAACAGAGAAGCTTTAGAAATTCATTACAAAGACAAAACCATATCTGACGTATTAGAAATGACTGTAGATGAAGCTAAAGTATTTTATGCTCATATTCCATCTATTAAACGGAAGTTAGACACTTTGTCTGAAGTTGGATTAGGGTACATGCACTTAGGTCAGAATGCTACAACTTTGTCCGGTGGTGAAGCACAACGCATTAAGTTGGCTACAGAACTCTCCAGAGCTTCTACAGGCAGAACTTTGTACATTTTAGATGAACCTACCACAGGCCTTCATTTTGCCGATGTAAAACGTCTTATTGCTGTGCTAAACCGATTGGTAGAAAAGGGCAACACAGTTGTAGTTATTGAACACAACCTAGATATGATAAAAACTGCTGACTGGATAATAGACATGGGTCCAGAAGGAGGGGACAAAGGCGGACAGTTGGTAGCAGTAGGAACTCCTGAAGATGTTTCTAAAATAAAAGGTAGTTACACTGGGCAGTATTTGAAAAAGATTTTATAATATAAATATATTAAATAAAATATATGTTCAATACTAAACATGTAGCATATGCAGATAAATTAAAGCAAAATGGTAGTAGCCAGGCTCAAATAGTAGAAGAATTGCAAAAAAGCCCAAATTCTTTAACAGCAGAAGATGCACAATGGTGTGCTACTGTAGTATTTAATTCACCAGCACAGACACCAATGTTTAAAAGCCCACACCCGTTTTTTATGGAATATATAAATATGGATGGGTCAAAAACCATGGTGCTAACCAGCAATGCATGGCGTGATATAGAGAATACCTGTAAAAGTTACTACTTTTCAATTAGAGGCAAAAAATTTTCTATTCAACTACGTGGGCAATACAATGCTCAAGATAGCGCTGGTGCTTATGTTACTAAGGAAGATTATATAAATGCTTATACTTATTTAAAAGATAACATAACTAGCCGTTATGAATTAGATCCAACTTTATTCGACCAGGCCTGGGAGAATTACTTTAAAGCTGACCGCGGTATTGCAATGATGCAAGAGGCCGTGTTGATGAATGAATATTATAATGATGAGTATTATGGTATTTCTAAAGGAAGAAGGTTGTTCTGGTACATTTTAATTGGCTTGGCGTTATTTGGCATTGCATTCTTTTGGATTTTCATAACCAATTCATAAAAATATATAAAAGCTCTCCATTATGGAGAGCTTTTTGTTTACCCAAAACTAAACTGCACTAGTTCAAATCCTCCCTCTGGGATTTCTACCTCAATGGTGTGCTGACCGTATTCACCAGAATCATAAATGGTAAAGGTTTCTGCTCCTTGTA
>CAZQWV010000028.1:0-2647 GCA_964597185.1 uncultured Candidatus Saccharibacteria bacterium | reverse complement strand
GTGTGCTGACCGTATTCACCAGAATCATAAATGGTAAAGGTTTCTGCTCCTTGTATGGTTACTGGTAGCTGGGTTTTACCATCTACTGTAATTTTTAGGTCAACTTCCTTTTTAATACTGGCTTTCATGTATACTTTGGCAGCATCAAATTTTAGTTTTATTTTGCCAGTGCCTTGTCCTAATACTGCTTTGTCGTTTTCTAAACGCCATCGTCCATCTAAACTCACAGTATTTATAGCTTGATCTAGTGGCAATTTGTATCTTTTTTCTTTATCTGTGGGTATATCTTCGTTAGCAAAAAAACTTAAATGTTTTAGACCAACACGAATAGCAGGAGAATTAACTTTGTTTGGGTCAGAAGCAACACTTATAGGTGAAAGTGGGTCAGTTTCTAGTTCCAATAATAGGCGAATAGCTTTCTCTGTGGTTTTTAATCCACCATCACCATATTGGGTGTACACAATGTTGCCATTTTTATCTACTAAGTAATACGCTGGCCAAAGTTGATTTTTGTAACCTTGCCAGACAGCATAACTATTGTCTATTGCTACAGGGTAGCCAATTTTAAATCTATCTATAACAGCTTGTACGCTATCTGGCAATCTTTCAAATGTATATTGGGGAGTATGAACAGCAACGATGACTAAACCATTTTCTTTGTAAGATTCATTCCATTTATTGAGTTCTGTAACTGCATTAATACAGGAATTGCATGAGTGAGTCCAGAAATGCACTAACACAACTTTATTTTTTTGGTCAGGCATGGATAGAGGTTCTGTATTGAACCACTTTTCAATTTTAGTGAATTGTGGGGCAGGACCAACATTTTTAAAAGTCACTCTACCAGCCTGGTCACCATCTATATCTTGATTCTCTTGAACTTCTGTAATGTTGTTTGTAATTTCAGTTTTGCTATATCTGTCAGTTAGGTAGAAGTAAGTTCCAGTTATAGCAATAATAGCCACAGCAATAATTATGTATATCCATTTCATCATATTAGGCTAATTATATCATTTTCAAGAGGGGATGGAGAGGGTTTTGCTGATTTTGTGAATTAGCACTCACTTGACAAGAGTGCTAATTTTGTTTAACATGTTTTTATGGACAAATTAACAGCTCCAAGCACTCGCCAAGCTAAAATTTTGGCAGCTATAGTGAAGTTAAACTGCGAAACTGGACAACCAGTTGCCAGTAAAGATTTGGTAGACAAATACAACTTTGATATAAGTTCTGCCACAATCCGTAACGAAATGGCTGCTTTAGAAAAAGCTGGCTACATTATGCAGCCGCACACTTCAGCAGGACGTGTACCAACAGACGAAGGGTTTCGTTATTTTGTGAACCAGCTCATGAACCAAGTTAAGCTTACTGTAAAAGAGCAAGAGAACTTGCGTCGTGAAATGGTGAAACTACAAATGGTGAATGCTGAAATAGGGCGTAGGTTAGCAAAAATGTTGTCTACTCATAGTTCTCAAGCTTCCTTTGCTATTTTGCCAGAAGAAGTTTCTGCAGTGGGTATGGCTAATTTGCTAAATCAAGAAAATTTACCCGCAGAAGACGCCAAAGAAATTGCCAAGTTCTTTGACCAGCTAGATGAATATGCCGACATGTTGGTAGACCAATATGGTGACCAGCAACCGCAAGCTTTCATTGGTAAAGAGTTAAAACTATCTAAAACTTCAGATTATTCTATGATAGTTTCTGGACTTTGTTTACCATCTGGAAAAAAAGGAGTCATTGGTCTAATTGGCCCTAAGTCCATGGAGTACCCTAAAAATATTTCTTTACTAGAATATATTTCTAAACTTATGGGCGGAGGAGGAAGTGCAGCACTCCTAATAATGTTTTTAATTAACTAATTTAGATGACTCAAAACGATAACAACGAAATAGACCCAATGTATGAGCATGATGTCGATATGGAAGATGTTGAACACTCTGCCCAAGACAGTCCTACAGACGACCATGAAGTGTTAGTGAAGCTACAACAAGAATTGGAAAAGAGCAAAGAAGAAGCGGTAAACAATTTATCTGGCTGGCAACGAACGCAAGCAGACTTCGAGAACTACAAACGACGTAAAGAAAATGAAAATCAGGAACTAGTGCAGTTTGCCAGAGAAGTTACAGTAGCGAAGCTTCTACCGACACTAGATAGTTTGTCCCAAGCTGTGCTGCATATGCCAGAAGGTGTAGAAGAAAAATGGAAAAATGGTATGCTTGGTACCTTACAGCAACTGGATAAAGTTTTAGCAGAACTGGGAGTAAAGAAAATTGAAGCATTAGGTAAACCATTTGACCCCAATCTACATGAAGCTTTGCAAGAAGTGCCAGGCGATGAAGATGGGATAGTAATGCAAGAGTTTGTGACAGGGTATGAATTAAACGGCAAGGTCATACGGCCGAGCCAAGTAGCAATAAGTAAAAAGTAAGAAAGGAATTAAATTATATGCCAAAAATTATAGGAATTGACTTAGGTACAACCAACAGCGCTGCTAGCGTTATGGAAGCTGGCAAGCCGGTAATTATTCCTGCTGCAGAAGGAGCAAGTGTAGGCGGAAAGGCTTTTCCGTCTTATGTGGCCTTTACTAAAGAAGGTGAATTATTGGTAGGTGAGCCTGCTCGCCGCCAAGCTGTGACTAACCCAGAAG
>CAZQWV010000027.1:4910-8553 GCA_964597185.1 uncultured Candidatus Saccharibacteria bacterium | reverse complement strand
TGAGAAACAAAACACAAAAAGGATTTACCTTAATTGAACTTTTGGTAGTTATCGCCATTATTGGTCTTTTGGCCTCTGTGGTATTGCTCGCTTTGGGTTCTGCTCGTGTCAAAGCCCGTGACGCCCGCCGTGTGGCAGACGTCAGACAGTTGGCTTCTGCTCTAGAGCTTTACTTCAACGACAACAACACCTACCCAGTTCAAGCTACTGCTGCCACTACCATCCCTGGTTTGGCAACCACCTACATTGGTGCTATTCCTGTAGCTCCTACACCAGTTGAAACTGGTTGTACTGCTACCCAAAATAGCTACCTCTACACTGGTACTGCTACCACCTACTCCATCAACTTCTGTTTGGCTGGAGCTACCGGCGGTATAACTGCAGGTCCTCACACTATGACCCAATCGGGTATTCAATAGTTAGTTTAAACGGGGCTCCTCTTGGGGCCCCCTTTTCAAATTTTTATGAGAATTATTTATTGGTTACAATTTACAGCTGTCGGTTTGGTGGCTGTTATTTTAATTTATAGTACATATTCAGGAATAACTTCAGGTATAACAGATGGTAAAAGCCATACTGTACTTGCCAATGCCAAAACCATTGCTCAAGGCCTAAAGTATTTTTATGATGACCAAAATCGTTACCCTTCAAGAGAAGAGTTTTCTGATCTTAATTTAATGAGAAGTTACATAACTGGATACCCACCATTAGCCATTGCTGGAGGGGCTTGTTTGGAAAATGCAGAGTTAGGTGGCTTTGACTATTATAGTTTAGACTTCAAAACTTATGAACTAAGATTTTGTTTGCCAGGAGCCATAGACAATTTTAAACCTGGAATCAATTCAGTAAAAAGTAAATAATGATAGATTTTGAATTAATTTTTAACATACTGGCCGCATTAGTTTTTGGAACTTTATTAGGTAGTTTTTTGAATGTAGTTATTTGGAGATTGCCTAGAGAAATGGGGCTGGGAGGAAGATCCCATTGTCCAAGTTGCCATAAGCAGCTTCGCTCGTTTGAATTGTTTCCTTTGTTAAGTTATTTATCCAGCGGGGGGAAGTGCAGACAATGTGGTAAACCAATTTCTGCTCGCTATCCAGCAATTGAAGCAATAACCGGGTTATTATTTGTGATAGCTTGGCTAGTTGTACAACCTCATTTAGGCGACATAGTGAGTTGGATTATTTTCATAAAAGCCTTAGTCATAATTAGTGGTATGGTAGTGGTTTTTGTTGTAGATTTAGAACATTATCTTATTTTAGACAAAGTTTTACTTGCCATAGCTATTGTTGTTTTGCCTTTACAAATTGTTACCGATGCAATACTGGGTCATTCTTTTGCTAATTCTGTTGTAGTGAATGGGGTTATTGGGGCTGTTGGTGCAGGTGGATTCTTTTTCTTAATTTGGTGGTTATCCAAAGGTAAATGGATGGGGTTGGGTGATGTTAAATTGGTAACATTGTTAGGGTTTGTATTTGGTTATGGCCAAATGGGAGTTTTGTTATTGCTAGCATTCTGGCTGGGGATGGCTGTTTCTTTGACTTTGTTAGCTTCAAAAAAGGCTACTATGGCTAGTAAATTACCTTTTGGTACATTCCTGTCTGTATGTACAGTCATAATGCTGTTTTTTGGTCCTAGTATTTTGCAATGGTACTTAACATTAATTGGGGCTGGTAGAGTGTAGTGTGCTATAAAATGTTGTATAATAATGGTGTTAGGTATTCGTCCTCACATGAAACAGAAATTCAATAAAAAATTTAGGGTAGGAAATTCTCGAGGTTTTACAATTGTAGAACTGCTAGTTGTATTGTCTATTATGGGTTTAATGGGCACCGTATTGATTGTGAACTTTAATTCTACTCGAAGCCGTAGGAATTTAACTTTAGCTACCAATGAGTTAACTAGTAATATTCGCAAAACTCAAAGTTATGCTTTATCTGCCAGAGATGTTTCGGCAGGCGTACCCGCAAAATTTTATGTTGTACAATTCGATTTTAGTGTTGCATCCAATCAATATCAGATATTAGCAATAGATAACAACTACACTCCTAAGCCAACTTTAGTGGAAACTGTAAATTTACCAACAGATGTAATTTTTGATGCTCAGGATGGCACCTTAACACAGCCCATAGGAACTGGAACACCGACTAGCCCATCTTGTATACAAATAATTTTCAGTTTGCCTTTTGGTAAAATATATATGAAGGGTAGCACTGGAGTAGGATGCAATTCCGATTATGTAGATGAGTTAAAAGACCCCTCTGCATTAGCGACAATGGCAAATTCTGAAGTTGAATTGTATCTTAGAACAATGACTCCACTACAAGAATTTAAAGACCCAACTTACTACAACAAAACAGTTACCATTAATGGTTTAAGTGGCTCAATAGATGTCCAATAAAATAATTACAAAATTTTCCAATCAGCAAGGGCAAACCCTCATTGAGACCATGGTGGCTGTGTTTATTATGGTTATGGGTATAACTGCTGCTTTAGGTTTAGCCATATATTCATTTAATGCGACTACTTTGGCAAATAAACAGGTTGTAGCTATGGGGCTTGCTCGTGAAGGTTTAGAAGCTGTTAAAAATATGCGAGACACAAACTGGCTAAAAGCTACTAGTTTTGATCCAGGGTGTAACTGCTATTTAGACTGGAGAAGTTCTTACTATCAGATTCAGCCAACACCAGCTAAGCAACAAGGTTATGCCTTAGATTTTAACCCACTTCAAGCTCCATATTGGACACTAGACGCTGTACCTCTAACATACCAGTTAAACTACGACCCAGATGCAAGCAAAGGAAGATTTTTCTATCCAGATAGCACTGGCACACCTAATTCAGATTACTATAGACGTATTGCTATATATGAAGATGCTTCCGCACCATATGATTCAGATAGTCCAAGACTAGAAGTTACAGCAGATGTGTGGTGGAGAGATAGAAAATGCCCAGATGTGCCTGAGTTTGAACAAAGCACACCTTCATGCCGAGTAAGTTTAAAAACTTATCTGACTAATTGGAAGAACTACTAATGTTTAAATTAAAGAAACAACAAGGGTTTACTTTGATGGAAATTGTGGTAGCTACCACAATATTTGCCAGTGCATTAACTATTATGCTGGCTTTATTCAACTATACTTTACAGATCAACCGTAGAGTAGATGCCCAACGGCAAAGTGCTCAAGGCACCAGAAACTTAATGGAGTACTTAGTTCGTGAAATTAGAAATGGTAAAGTAGACTATTTATCTAGCCAAGGAAAGTGTACCCCAAACTATTATGATGACAACAATGCTGCTTTGGCTATAATAAACCAAGCAGGAGAATTGGAGTGTTTTTATGCAGCAGATAATAACTTATATATTGTAAAAGGTGAGGCAAGTAGCCAACTAAACCCTACCAATATGTCTGTAGATAGCAGCACTTTTAGATTTATTGTCAGGCCTTCAGAAAACCCAGACCCAGAAAACCCACCATACTCAGGTGTGCAGCCTTTTGTAACTATTATGGCAAAGTTTCAAGTTAATGCACCTGGCGTAGCCAACCCTATAGTACTACCTTATCAGACAGTCATTTCCCCAGATGTTTATGATATACCCCATGAAGGATAATAATTTGCTTACATCAACAAATAACTCCCA
>CAZQWV010000027.1:0-4810 GCA_964597185.1 uncultured Candidatus Saccharibacteria bacterium | reverse complement strand
TACTATAATAATGAAACTAAATTTTCTTTAGCTAACACCTCTGCCCCATTTGAAAACTCCTATACTACAGTAGAAATTGAATACATTAGCCCTTCTCCTGGAACTTTGGTGTCTGTACAAGTTGTACAATATATAAATAATGGGCAAAGTTCTACCGTAGAACAGCGAGACTTGGATTCTAGCAGACCATCTTGGGTTATCGATTTAGCCAACTACCCCGACAATACTATATCGGAGTTCGAGTTAGTTCTAACTACAGATAACCCAAATAATGCTACTATATTGGTTACCAGTGCGCGTACCGGTACACCAGCAAGCGGACTTCCACTTATTGGCCGTAAAGCTTATGATGTCACTGCTAGTTACTTGGGCCTCACCAGAAAATACACAGTAAGCACACCTACTTCTAATTAGCACTAAACATTATTGTCTCACGTTAATACAAAATAATAACCTCTTTCTGAAACATTCGCGATTAGCGCGTTAAAGAAAGAGGTTATTATTTTGTCTTTGGTAAGACAATATATGAGTTATTGTTGAGGGATCTTCAGAGTTTGTCCTACTTTGAGAGTAAAAGGACTTTCGAGTCCATTTAGCGTTGCTAAGGTGGTCCAGTTTACTTTATGAGTTTGACCAATGTTGAATATCGTGTCTCCAGACTTAACTGTGTATTCTACAAATCCAGATTGGTCTTGCTGTTGCACAGGTTCTTGATCTTCTGCACCGAGCACTTGTGGGTCTGGAGCAGTTTTGTCTGAGAATAAGTATATGGTTCTGCCTGTTAATATTATGCTTAGAGCTAAAAACAGGAAGCCTACATATTTGAGGTAGTTGTGGCGGGAAAAACCTCTTCCCACCCCCATTTGTAATTGAGGAGAAAGTCTAACTTTGTTGCGGTAGCTGTTCATAAAGTAATATCTTTACTCTTATTTTATCAGCAATACTGGCCCAGTTCAATGCAGTTTTGGGGATAACCTTATAAATAGTATAATTAATGTATATATGGACCAATCAACCGCAAAAAATAGAATCGAAAAACTCCGTGAACAAGTGGAAGACTTGCGTTACCGCTATCATGTGTTAAATGACCCTAAAGTAACAGATGATGTATATGAGTCTTTACTGCGCGAACTTCATTCATTGGAGCAGGAATTTCCACAGTTTGTAGATGTAAATTCTCCTACTAATAGAATTGCAAGTAAACCACTAGATAAGTTTGCCAAGGTTACTCACCGCGCCCGCATGCTTTCTTTAAATGATGCTTTTGGCAAAGAAGATTTGGAAGCATGGGAAGCTAGAATTAAAAAACTTTTACCAAGCAATTTACAATTGGAATATTTTGCAGAGCTAAAACTAGATGGCTTAGCTGTATCTTTAATTTACGAACAAGGCAAATTAGTCCGAGGTGCTACCAGAGGAGATGGTTATATAGGAGAAGATATAACACAAAATTTAAGAACTATTAAATCTATCCCTTTGGTGTTGCGAAAGCCTTACCCAGAATTAGTAGAAGTACGTGGTGAAGCAATAATGCGTAAAGCGGTACTCGCAGCTTTAAATAAACAACAAGAAAAACAAGGTAAGCCTCTGTTTGCCAATACTAGAAACGCAGCAGCAGGAGGGTTGCGCCAACTAGACCCAAAGTTAGCCGCAGAACGCCAACTAGACTTTTTTGCATATGATATTGCTTGGTATGGAACTGCTAAAAATAACCAGATAAAGGAAACTCACGCAGAAGAGCATAACTTATTGCGAAAACTAGGTTTTAAAGTAGATGAGCACGAAGCGGTTTGCTCTAATTTAAATGAGGTATTTAAGTTTATAGATAAAATAGAACAGCTTAGACCAAAATTCCCTTTCGGTACAGATGGGGTAGTTTTGTCTGTAAACAGAAATGATTTGCATGACAGTTTAGGTGTAGTAGGGAAAGCGCCAAGATATATGTTGGCATACAAATACCCAGCAGAAAAAGCTACTACCAAAGTATTAGACATAAAAGTAAATGTTGGAAGAACCGGAGTGTTAACACCATTAGCAGTGTTTGAACCTACTGTAGTAGCAGGCTCAACTATTAGTAAAGCTACCTTGCACAACATGGACCAAATAGAACGCCTGGGAATTAAGATTGGTGACACAGTAGTAATTCAGAAAGCAGGAGATGTCATTCCAGAAGTGGTGGAAGCACTACCTAAATTACGAACTGGAAAAGAGAAAAAATTTATTATGCCAAAATCTTGTCCTGTTTGTGATGGTCTAGTAGAGCAGAGAGCCTTGGGTAAGGTTGGGTCAAAGCAATCCAGCTCAACTGCTTATTATTGCTCTAATTCTAAGTGCCCAGCAAAAAACCAGCGTGGTTTAGAGCATTTTGTAAATGCTTTTGAAATATATACTATTGGTCCAAAAGTTATAGCTAGATTTAAAGATGAAGGTTTAATATCTGATGCTGCAGACTTGTTTGCTTTATCTGTCGGCGATATAAATGGGTTAGAGAGGTTTGGCGAAAAGAGCGCAGAGAACATAGTGTCTTCAATTCAAAGCCGCAAACAAATTAGTTTGGCTAGGTTTATTTATGCTTTAGGTATAGACAATGTAGGCGAGCAAACATCTGAAGATTTGGCAGATTATTTCGGTAGTCTCAATAAACTGCAAAAAGCTAGCTCAGAACAAATTAATGGCATTGAAAATATTGGTCCTGTAGTTTCAGAAAGCGTATATGATTATTTCCATCATTCTGAAAATGAAAAGTTCGTTGAAAAACTATTAGGCAACGGCGTACAAATTTTAAACCCAACTAAAAGAGTGGCTGGTAAACTAACTGGCAAAACTTTTGTTATCACTGGAACTTTGTCTATGCCACGTGAACAAGCAAAAAAACTAATCAAACTAGCAGGAGGGAAAGTGTCTTCTTCAATTTCAAAAAATACAGATTACCTAGTAGCAGGCAGTGACCCAGGAAGTAAGTATGAAAAATCTCAACAACTTGGAGTTAAAATTTTAGAAGAAAAGCAGTTTTTAAAAATTATTAAATAACCTCATAAGCGGGTTTATCCCCTAGCTACCCACAGCAAATCCACTTTTTGCCTATAAATACAAGGTTTAATAAATTTGACATTTAAAAAATCCTCATATATAAGCCATAAAATATTTGTACTGTTTAATGGCTTAGCTCTTGACAATAGGCTCCTAATATTCTACTATTCCTATACGGTTCTAAACAAAAAACCTCAAAAAATCTTAGTTTAATAAATGTTTACAATACATACATCTAATAAACATCTGCGGATTACAACCTAGCGCTAATTTAGTGCGCTATGTGTAACCGCGAAAGCGGTTTTTTTGTTGCTCCTTTAAAAATTCAAAACATTGTTTACACATACTTACTGCTCTGCTAGATCCGGTAGCCATTCCAATTATACTTGGGAATCCAGGCTCTCTGTAACCGCTGTCAGTTGAGCAGTAGCTATGTGGAAGTAATGATAGTAATTCTAGAAACTCCCAGCACTTTAATAATTGAATAGGGTATCTTATTCTGGCTTCAACCACCAGAATAAGAATGTAAGATTCATAAAGTTAACTTTTGTTATCATTAACAAAAGTTTGTAAGTAAGTAATTATTTTTAATTTATTTTCGAAAACATCGGGCAAGGGTCCTGCGTTTGAAAAAAAAATTAAAAATAAAATAACATTGTATCCAAAACAAGTACGAGAACTGGAAAAGATAATCCTAATATATGGGATTATTGAAACAGAAAAGGGTATATGGTGGATGCCTTGGTAATATGAGCCGATGAAGGACGCGATAGCCGGCGAAACGCCCCGGGGAGATGGCAAATAATCTTTGATCCGAGGATGTCCGAATGGGGAAACCTATGCATTTGAAGAATGCATGCCTACATGTCGTGGGATATGTAGATGCGGGAACCGTGTGAAGTGAAACATCTCAGTAGCACGTGGAAAATAAATCAATGCGCAGTGTTTAACTGCGGTGAGATTCCCTCAGTAGTGGCGAGCGAAAGGGGACAAACATAGAAATTTATTCTTTTTGTTACTATGCTGTAACTTGAAGAATAGATTCTCTATTAGCCCAAACCTAGTGTGTGTTTTCAATTTTTACCGATTTATCGGGAGGAAGAGATTTAAAGCTTACCGGCGTTGCACATTAGGTGTCGTAAGATAAATAGTTGTAGTTCGGTAAAACTACACAAGGTAGCATTTTTATGTAGCAGAATATGCCTGGAACGGCAAACCAAAGAAGGTGATAGTCCTGTATAGCGAAACATATTGAGCGCCTTGTATTTACTCTTAAGTACAACCAGACACGAGAAATCTGGTTGGAAGTCAGGTCGACTAAGATCTAAGGCTAAATACTCATATTGACCGATAGTGAACAAGTACCGTGAGGGAAAGGTGAAAAGCACCCCGGAAGGGGAATGAAATAGTTTCTGAAACCATATACTTACAAGGAGTGGAAGGCCTAAGGCTGGGAGCGATCCTAGTCAGGCTAACCGCGTGCCTATTGAAGAATGATCCAACGAGTTAGTTATATGCGGCTTAATTAAGTGTTATCAAACACGAAATTGAAGTGAAAGCGAGGATTAATACTCCGTATTAAGATTATGAAGTTATGCGGCTTGTCCGCATTGCTTCATTTTCTTAAATGTCGCATGTGCTAGACCCGAAACCCAGTGAGCTACCCATGACCAGGATGAACTTTGTGTAAAAGCAAAGGGAGGTCCGAACCCATTCACGTTGCAAAGTGTTGGGATGAGTTGTGGGTAGGGGAGAAATTCCAATCGAACTAGGTGATAGC
>CAZQWV010000026.1:0-8921 GCA_964597185.1 uncultured Candidatus Saccharibacteria bacterium | reverse complement strand
TATTCAGTGCCATGACTAACTTTACTGTGCAGACTCCTTGGTTTTTGTTTGAACGTGATTTATTTAATATTTTCTTTTGGGTTTCTGTTGTAGGAGATTTGTACTTATGGGCGTTTGTGCAAAACCAAAAGCATGAGTATGGTTTGTCTTTAACTAGGCGGACCCAAGCTGGGAGTAGTGCTGAACCGGTAGATGTATATGATTTATTTAGCCACCCTGCTAAAGACGCTTGGAACCAAGCAGCAACCCTAGCACAAAAACATAACAGCCAAACTGTGTCAGTAGAAGATGTGCTGCTTTCTTTATGCGCTACCAAAGATGTGCAAGTAGCTTTATTCCGTTTAGGAATTAATATTCAAGAATTTGCTGAAGTTATTGCTAAGAATTCTCAACCAACAACAGTAGACAATTTGCCATTTGTGGCATACCAGAAAATGCGACAGTTACATAACAATTTGGTTGACCCGGTTATGCTGTTGTGTGGCGCTGTAAGCATGTTACCTACAGAACATGCAGTACAACAATATTTCTTTGAACTTGGTATCACTGAAGAAACTTTGGAAGTGGTAGCAGTTTGGATTTTCAATTTGCGTTTGGTTCGTGAAGAAGATCATATCTTTCGTCAGTTGGCTAAACTTAAACCTTCTGGCGGAACAAACAAAGGGCTAACAGCTGTCCCAACTCACTATTTAGACCAGTTTAGCCAAGACTTAACCATACAAGCCAAGTTCCACCAGCTGCCAATAAGTTTGGGTCGTGAAGCAGACTTGGAAAATATTTTTAAAACCCTCGGCGAAAACAATAGCAGTCTGCTTATTAAAGGTGAAGAAGGTACTGGAAGGACCACAGTCATAAATATGTTGGCTCATCATATGGTTATGGAAGATGTGCCGCCATTGTTGCAAGACAAGCGCCTAGTGCGTTTGGAAACCTCTGCTTTAGTTGGGGCAAAGTTGCCAGCAGAACAAGTTTTGAACCAGGCGTTAAATGAAGCTGCTGCTTCTGGTAACATCGTGTTAGTTATTGAAGATATAGATGCTTTGGCTCGTGCTAGTGGTGCACAAGGTTTAAGCTTGTTAGAAATTTTGGTAAACCAACTTCAGGAAACTAATCTAACTGTTATTGGTACTACCACCCCTGACAACTATTTAAATTATGTCCACCAACAACCAAACTTTGACCAGGTGTTTGTCTCTTACGAATTACAAGATTTGAGTTTGCAAGCTGTGCAAGCTGCTTGTTGTATTCGCGCCAGTATTATTGAATCGCAAACTGGGGTAGTATTTATGTTTAGCGCTATTGAATCTGCTATTACTTTATCCGATCGTTATTTTAAAGACTCAGGGCAACCACAAAAGTCCATTGCTTTACTACAAGAAGCTGCTAGTAAAGTGAAAGGCAGCACAGAAAAAGTTGTTACTGGTGAAGTCATTCAGAAAGTTATTGGTGAAAAGACTCATATTCCAGAAGAAAATATTACTGCTTCAGAAGGCGAAAAATTACTCAATTTAGAACAAGAATTAGGTAAATATATTATTGGACAAAAAGAAGCTGTGGCTGCTGTGGCAGAAAGTTTGCGCAGAGCACGCAGTGGGCTGTCTTCTGGGACCCGTCCGTTAGCTTCCTTTATGTTTGTGGGTCCTACTGGTGTTGGTAAAACTGAATTGGCTAAAACCCTAACCAGAATTTATTTTGGTGATGAAAGATATTTGTTGCGCTTGGATATGTCTGAATATCAAGGTGATATGGGTTTAACTAAATTGTTGGGAGTGCAAGGTGCCACCACTAACACACCGTTTGTTAACCATTTGAAAAATTATCCATTTTGTTTATTTTTGCTAGATGAGTTTGAAAAAGCTTCGCACGATGTATTGAATTTGTTTTTACAAATTTTGGAAGATGGACGGCTAACCACCAGCGCTGGGCAAACTTTGGATTTAACCCAAACAATCATTATTGCCACTTCCAATGCTGGGACTAAAGATATTCAAGCAGGGCTTCAACAAGGTGAAAGCCTTGAACAAATCAAAGGCCGACTGTTAGATGAAATTTTATTACAACATTTTGCACCAGAATTGTTAAACCGTTTTGATGGGGTAATTTTTTTTACTCCATTGACCCCAGGTGAAGTAGAACAGATTGCTGGTTTGCAAATAAATCATTTGGCTAAGAACTTGTTAGATAAAGGTTATAAAGTTAGTTTTGGTTCAGCTTTGGTTAGCGATATTGCCCAAAAAGCATATGACCCATTGCTTGGTGCTCGTCCAATCCGTCGTTACATTCAAGATCATGTGGAAGGCATTATTGCTAAATTAATTTTGGCTCAACAATTAAAGCGTGGTTCTTCTTCTACAGTAGATTTGGAAAATGTTGAGATAGTTGTAAGGTAGTGGTTGTGTATGGCAGAGCAATCCAAATTTAAAACTGAGGTTATACGAACAGTTAAACAAATTCCCAAAGGGAAAGTTATGAGCTATGGGCAAATAGCTGCTGTGGCTGGCTCTCCTAGAGCTGCCAGACAAGTGGGTGGAATATTACGCGGTTATGACGGTACTGACAGCTTGCCATGGTGGCGAGTAGTTAACAGTGAAGGGTACTTGAGCATCAAAGGAAATTTTATTGCCACTAAAGACCGCCAAAAACAATTGCTTTTAGAAGAGGGTATCGATGTAAGCAAAGATTACAAAGTAGATATCCATAAATTGCGCTACGTTTCAAAATAAATAATATAAAACCGCTGTGAAGCGGTTTTTATTTTGTAACGTAAATATTTACTGGGCCAAAAGTTTGTTTAGCTGCCGAAGCAGTTTGTACCCTTGGTAGTGCAAAGGTTTGTAAATAATATCTGTAGGTTTTGGATACTCAATTTGGGTTCCTCCCCAGCCAAGCTTGAACCTGACAAATCCTGGGGTTTGTCCTGAGGCAGTTTCAATTCCCCAAAAATCGTAAGTGTTTAACCCTGCTTGTTTGGCATCTTGCACAGCTTGCCAATGCAGTAAGTATGGAGCCATAACATTTTTATGTAAGTCGCTGGTTCCGCCAAACAAATATGTTCTAGTTGTACCGCAATCTACCATTATGGCGCCTGCTAAAATTTGGTTTTCATACCAAGCTGAGTATAGAGTAACCTTTAATGAATTGTTTTCAGAATTTAGGGCTTGGAAAAAATTAACAAGATTTTGATAGTAGGTTAAGCCATGGCTTTTGTATCCATGTCTTTTTGCTGTTTGCTCAATGAGGTTCAATGCTTCTGCGGAATGTTCTGTTTTTACTTTAACTCCATGCTTAGTTGCCACTCGAATGTTATAACGGGTTTTATGATGCATCTCATTTTGAAGTTGCTGTTCGGTTTTAGTTAAATCTAGCACCAAAGTTTTACCTGGTTGAATGTGTTTAGTCATTTTTCCTCTGCTAGAAATTTGTTGTTTTGGTTCAATGCGCAAAAACCATAAGTTTGACATTGCTGTTTTTATATTTTCATAAAAGAAATCTAAAACTGTATTTTGTTGTTCTTGTTTTGCCAAAGGGCCGTAAGGTATATAGCCATACCAGCCGCCAAGCTTTGGAATTTTAGTAAGTATGACTTGAGCAACAAGAAGTAATTCCCCAGCAGGATTTGCTACCCCAATTCTATGAACCTTTTGCTTGTTTTGTTCCATCCAAGTACCCCAACTAGAACATTGCAAAAAAGAACCGCTAGGATGCGATAAGGCAAAGCGGTCAAACTGTTCAGGCTCTACATTATTAATTAATTGCAGTTCCATACTATTTGTTACCTAACATTTTTAAAGCTGAACGAATTTGGTCTGACATATCTCCAGCAGGAAGTTTAGGAAGTATGTCTCTAACTTCTTTAGAGTTGTAGCCTAAGTTGATAAGTGCATCGTAAACATCGCTTTGACTTTCTCCTGTAGTTTCCAAGCCAGTTGCAGCAACTTTGTTTTTAAGTTCCAGAATAATTCGTTCCGCAGTTTTTTTGCCAACACCAGACATGCGAGTAAAAATGGCTGAGTCTCCAGCAGAGATTGCTCCTTGTAATACATCTATTTTAGCAGCAGAAACAATGGCTAGTCCCATTTTAGGGCCAACCCCAGTTACAGTAATGAGCAGTTCAAAAAACTGTAAAGTTGCAAAATCTGGCATGCCAAACAAGGTTTGGCCATCATCGCTGGATTTGTGGTAAATATAGAGAGAAATAATTTGCCCTATTTGGGAAGACTCTAGTATATCTGGGGTAACCAGCACTTTGTAGCCAATACCACCATTTTCTACAATGACAAAAGATAAGGTTTTTTGGAGAACTTTTCCTGTTAAATAAGCAATCATGGGGTAATTATACAGCCAATTGAGCTCCTGGCAAAGAAACATTTTTGTTTCCACAGCGATATAACTATGAATATGTTAATCTAAATATATGAAAAATAAAATGTATAAACTCAAAATATTAGTGAGTTTTGTGGCAATAGTTTCTTTGACCATTGGTAATGGTGTTATACCCACCCCTGCCCAAGCAGCAGTTTCTACAACTAGAAATATTGTATTTCCAGCAATTGGTAAAGTAAGTTACAGTAATGATTTTGGTGCACCTCGTTCTGGCGGTAGAACTCATGAAGGTAATGATATTATGGGAGCAAAAATGACCCCATTAGTCGCAGCCGTAGACGGCACTATAACTTTCGTGCCATGGCCAGAACCAAGCTACGGTTATATGGTGTCTATAGAAGATTCAGACGGATTTGAATATAACTATATACACATTAATAATGACACTCCTAAAACAGATGATGGTGTTGGAGGTGGAGCAAATGCCTATGCTCCATACATGGAACAAGGTAGCAAAGTAGTAAGAGGGCAGTTAGTAGGATACATGGGAGACAGCGGTAATGCAGAAACTACAGCTCCTCATCTACACTTTGAAATTCGCGCACCAGACGGCACTGCACTAAATCCATACGATAGTTTGCAAAAATCTACAAAAATAAATACTCCTGTGCCAGCAAAACAACAAGCCAATGAACTTATTCCTTTTGGTGAATTTACTGGCGGTGCCTCTATTGCTACCGGTAATATAGATAGCGATAAAACCAAAGAAATTGTGGTGGGTGCTGGTCCTGGTGGTGGCCCTCATGTCCGTAGGTATGACTCCATTCCTAGCTCTGCTACCAAAAATACCAATATCAAAGGTGACTTTTTTGCCTATAGCCCCACTTTTACTGGAGGAATAGATGTAGCAGTAGCAGATGTGTTAGATGATAAAAAAGAAGAGATAGTTACAGCTCCAGGTCCTGGTGGTGGTCCTCATATAAAAATTTTTGATGCTGACGGTAAGTTACTAAAAGATTTTTTTGCATACCCAACTTCATTTGTTGGTGGTGTAAACGTGGCAGCTGCAGATTTAGATGGCGATGGTAAAGCAGAAATAATCACTGGGCCAAAGAGTAAAGGCGGACCCCATGTAAAAGTATTTAAAGCAGATGGTTCTTTATGGAAAGAATTTATGGCTTATTCAGGAACTTTCACAGGTGGGGTAGATGTTTCGGGTGTACCTGCAAGTTCAAAAAAGAATAGCGGACTTATTGTGACTGCTTCAGGTTCAGGTATTAGCCCTCAAGTAAAAACTTTTACTACTGATGGAAAAGAAAAAAGCAGTTTTCAACCATATTCATCTGGTTTTACAGGGGGTGTGCGTGTGAGTGTGGGTAAAATAGGGTCTAGTTACAAAATAGCTACAGCTCCAGCTAGTGGGGGCGGTGCAGATTTCAAAATGTTCAGTACTACGGGAAGTTCCGCCAGTTCATACACAGCTTTTGAAAAGTGGTGGAGTGGAGGGTATGACATAGCAGTTGGAGATAAAACACCAATTATATCTAGCAGCGCTGGCAACAGAAGAGCAACAGTAAGACCTGTCAAAAGTTCACGAAGTTCAAATAATGATTGTGGGCGTCGCTGCAGTTCAGATTACTAACCGCACCCCTTAAGAAAATTTTAGATATTTTTAAACCCGATTTTAGATCGGGTTTAATTTTATTTGAACATATGTTCGCTATGATTGATCTACAAAGGAGGACTCATGAAAAAAATTATAGCAATTGTGTGTTTGTTGGTTGTATTTACCCAAAGTAATTTAAGTTATGCTAGTACGGGCATTGCGCAATGTTCTACAGGCTCCATTGAGGGAGATCCGCCAATTCACCAAATACCTACTTACAGTTATGGAGAAGACGGTTTACTTCAATTCCATTTTCATTTCACATCAGGAGAATGGAACTATAATACTTTAAAATTAGGTCTTTACGATGAGAGTTGTAATGAAATTAGTAACAGAGGTTATGGTCAAGTAGGAGGAGTTTACTTACCCCCAGCCAACAATATTTTAGTTAAAGTGGCAGAGTATGAAAATAATCCAGGGTATTACAATTTTAAAGTTTTCAACGAAGACACTGGAGAGTTTTATGGAACAGGCTTGGGTTTCACCCCAAATGATTTTGAATCTCCTAGAATTGGTTTAGCTTTAAGTAATGTCGTGGGAAATTATTATAATCCAGATGTAGATATAATTTATACTCCAGTCGCACCAATGAGAATTGCTGAAGTTCAACCTGAGCGTAATCCAGTTTTGATTATCCCTGGAGCTATGGGTAGCGAACTCTTTAAAGGAGAAAAATTAGTGTGGCCCAATATCTCTGAAATTGCTTTAGATGTTAACGATAACTTTTTAGATGATTTAGCTTTTAATGCTGACTTGTCACCAGTTAATAGCTCTATTGCAGTTGGCGACATAATACGCAGCCCTTTTCCAGGAGAACATTATTACGACGAACTTATAGCTAGCTTAGAGTCTACGGGTTACACAGAAAATATAGATTTATTCGTGTTCCCATATGACTGGAGGTTTGGTTTGAATTCAGAGACAATTGAAAGTTTGCGTCAGAGAATAGAAGATCTGGCTGTACATGGTCCTGTGAATGTTATTGCACATAGCACAGGGGGTTTATTGGTCAAACACGCTATAAACAATAGCAGTTCTGCACTTATTAACAATTTAATTTTAGTAGGAGTACCTAATTATGGCGCACCAAAAGCTATCCAGACTTTGCTTCAAGGAGATAGTTTAGGAATTCCTTTGTTAGACAAAAAGAGAATCAAGTACATTGCACAAAATATGCCTATTATGTACGACTTAGCTCCGACTCAGCAATACAATTTAAACAAGAAATTCTTCAATAGTATGGAGTATCATGAGGCAGTGGAATACTTGGTAAATAAATATAATTTGAATGAATCAGCTTTTGCTCAAGCCACGTCTAGACATAATCAAATTGCCAATGGTAATAGCTCAGCACTGCCGGCAGAAAATGTTTTTACTATAGCAGGTTGTAAAGTACCAACGTTAACATCAATGTTTGAAATCATAAACCCATTACTCAATGTGTTACCAGACTATCCCATTCAAAAAGTTTTTGGTACGGGAGACGGCACAGTTCCATTATTTAGTGGTATAGGACAAAATGACAATAAATTTTTTGTATTGCATCCTAATCATTCTAAGTTGCCAAGCCAAAATGGTGTGACTGCTTTAATTTCAGAAGTATTGCAACACAACTCAGCGCCCAGCTCAATACCAGAAGATATTATAACTAATGAATCTGATTGCTATTTGAATGGTAAACAGATTTCTATTGATGGCAATGTTGATTTTGAAATAAAAAATTTAAATGGCGATGTACTCTTTGGCTCAAATCAATCAGAAAATTTTACTAACACTGAGTCATTAGCGGCATTTAGTTTAGATAATCATCATTCTATATTTTTGTCTAATGCTTTGAATGATATCAAAATTGAATTTTCCTTAAATAATTCTCAAAATGCATCACCTGTATCTGAACAAATACAAATTTTAGTTCACCATATAGTGGATGATGAGATAACCCCATCCTCTGAAATTCGATTGCTGCCTATTATTAACCAAAACCAAAAGCTGAGTTTGTTTTTAACAGAGCCAGAACCGAGACTTGAATATGAGCAAAGTGGTTCTAATAATGACAACCCTAACTCTAACATTTCTACCAACATAGACAACAAGAGCAGCTCTGGATCAAAAAGAAAATATGGTTTTAAAGCTAAAGCGCACAAAGAAGGGAGCTTAATAAAGTCTGGTAAAACAATATATAGAATAGAAAATGGACAAAGGAGAGGATTTAGGGATTTCCAAGAGTTTCTTACTTATGGTTACGACTTAGCTACTATAGTAGAGGCTAATCTAGCCGATATGTCTTTACCGGAAGGTTTTATTGTCTTAGCTAAGCCAGGTTCTCTAATAAAAGATATTTCTACTGTTGATAACTACTATGTAATTAATCCTATTTTCCAGAAGAGTCCTGTGTATTTTAGAGGAGTTGTGGAAAACTTGATAAAATCTGGCCAAAAGATTTTCGAAATTAACCTAAAAGATTATAGTTTATCTCCATATTAAAGTCCTTTTAAATAAGCCATAAAAAAGAAAAAATCGCTCATTTAAGCGATAATTTTAGGGGTTGACAAAAAGCTATTGACTTATATAATGACTTTGTGTGCAATTACATAAGAAAATAACTCCTTAATTAAGCGGCCTTTTTCGTTTATGCGAAAAAGGAAATATTTTTATGGCCAATACCTCAAAATCAAGTGTAGTTACTCAGACTACAAGCAAGGTTTCCCCACGTAAGTATTTTAACAAAAGACACGAATCGGCGCAAATGCCGAACTTGATAGAGGTCCAGCTGAATTCATATAAATGGTTTTTCGAACAAGGGTTAAAAGACTTGTTGGCAGAAATTAATTCCATTAAAGATTTCACTGGTAAGAATTTAGAACTTTCCCTTGGGGAAGATTGGGTCGATAAGCCAAAGTATGGTGAAAACCCTTCCAGACAGCGCAATCCT
>CAZQWV010000025.1:0-9439 GCA_964597185.1 uncultured Candidatus Saccharibacteria bacterium | reverse complement strand
GGGTTAGAGCTCTGTTGGCTGTTGTTAGCTGGGGTGTTAGCTGGAGGGGTGTTAGAGGGTACAGGGTTAGCAATAATTTGTGCCCTTAATTGAAACGGTGAAGTAAACAAAAATAATAATACAAAAAATCCTAAAATTACGGCTCGTTTAAAAATTTTGGTTGTTGTTTTTTTTATCATACTCTTTAATTTATCGGACAAAAACTTAGTCCTAAATTGTAATTATTAGGCCGGTATTGATCTACTGTATTTGCATATAAGAATATTGGGAGCAAACATAGATCATCTTTTGAAGCCCCAAATAGATCAACAAGTGATTTTTCAACAACTGGTTTTGACTTTTCAATATCACCAGTCTTAATCCATATCTCATATAAATCTCCATCTGGTAGGTACTGTAATTTATATATATCATTATCATTAATTACTAAGGGGTTAGATTTTTCTGGGTCGTAATCTTTGGGAAACAGATTGTTGATTTTTATTGAACCTGTAGCAGTCTTATAGTATATCCATTCTTTGGTAACAGATTTTTGAGCGCTCCCTGGATAATTGAATTGTTCTTCAATTTTTTGTGTAGAGTCGGTTTTAGTGCCTGGGAGATCCTCAAGACTCGTTGTAGATTTATCTGTTTGGTAAAACAAAATAACTATTGCTGCAAATATGCCAAGCATTATCAATAATAACCCTGCAATAAAATAATATTTATACTCTATTATTAACGACATTGTTGGTACTCCTTATATATACGAGCCATTTTTACTACATAATTTCTACTTTGCTCTAAAGAATTTTTTCCAACAATGCAAGCGCTTTGAGCAGCATCTTTAAATGGACAAAGTGCAACTATCATTCCTGGGCATATCTTACTTGGAGCTAATCTTCCCTCTCCAGCATTATAACCAGCAGCTATCTTTACATAGCTGTCTGCATTATATTTATCTCTCAAATATTTCATGTATCTTGCAGCACATGGGATAATAACTTCTCCTTGTGTTTTCCAAGCACTGCCTGTGCAACCGAACCTATTAGCCGTGGCATCCATCATCTGCATTAATCCTTTACAACAACCTGTCCAACTAACTGCATCTTCTTTCCAATTGCTTTCAATTGTGGCAATAGTTTTTAGAAAGTTAGCATCTATGCCTGTATCCCTAGCTGCTTGTTGAAAAGCCGTTTCTAATCTAGGTTCAATATTACATTTTGCTTTTGTGCTAGGGCTTTCATCTTTTCCCATACTACAAACCTTACCACTTTTTCCAGTCATAGTACCTCCTTGAGGTGGAATTGCTGTACCATCTCCATTACTTACACCGGGGGTCCCATCTGCAAAAGTACAATCTTCCCCTACACCTAACCCAACATCAGAACAGGATGGCAACAAAGAGTACTCCCCCGCAATCTGCGGTGGTTGTATGGTTCTGAATTCTACAAGAGTAGGGTTGATTTGCCTGAGTAAAACAAAAGAAGAAAGGATGATGAGAAAGCCTGCTAATACAGAGACTAAAATACTTTTAGCTTCATGTTTACCTTTCTCCCCTCCTACCATATACATATATCCTGCGAGTACTACAAAGAATACTGCTGCTACTGCACCAAAAGCTATGGCAAAGCGGTAACCTCTGTTGATACAGTTGGCTAGGTCTTCTCCGGCAGGGTTATTTTGCACAGTGGCATTAACACCATTGAAACTATACCCTCCTCCTGTTGTTGTAGCATTTGAAGCATCGCTAGGAGCACAAAGCAGGGCTCTAATGGAGGCTTCTGCTCCTTTACCTACATAGGTTGCTTGAGGGTTAGAGCTCTGTTGGCTGTTGTTAGCTGGGGTGTTAGCTGGAGGGGTGTTAGTGCCACCCTGTGCATAAACTTGAGGAGTATAAACTAAAAATTGCACAGACAACAAAACCGCAAGCATTACTGCGCGGTAAATTGTTGTGGTTTGTGTCATAAATTATTTTCCCAAAAAGTCTAGTGGGTTGTATGTGTACCCACTAGGTACAGAATAAGGTCCGTAAGTTGAAGAAAACTTTCCTGGTGTAATGGTAAACCCATCTGCATCAAAAACTGTGAAGTGTAAATGATATCCTCTGTCTGGGCCATACAACAATCTGGATGTATTGCCTGTATTTCCTTCATAGCCAATGAGGTCGCCACGTTTTACAGCTTGTCCATTGGCCAAAACATATTTACTCATATGAGCAAACAAAGTTACAATTTGTCTTTCTCCAGATTTAGTAGAAATAGTATGCTTAATAGTACACCAATTACCATAAGCTGCAGCGCCGCCAGCACAGCGCACCACTGTTCCGTCTGCTGGTACATAAATAGGTCGGCCTGCTGGAGCTGCTACATCTATTCCATTATGAAAATTGTATCCCAGGGCGGTAAACCCAGTGTTGCCATAGCCTTGAGTCATAACCCCTTCCATTGGCCAAGCCAATATGCCTTTGCTAGCAGCAATACTTTTACTTCCAGAGCCACGAGCTTTAGCATCTAACCCTTGAATTTCTTGTAGTACATCTGCTTGCTCATTTCTGCTGGCAGACAAAGCTTGTTGGTATTTTGACTCTTGTCCTTGAGTTTGTGTTAGCAAAGACTGCTTAGAGGATCGTTGTTCGTCTAACGATGCTTGATTTTGTTCTAATTCTTCTTTCAATTCGCTCAATCTTTGTAGTTGAGCTTTAAGTTCTGTTTGCTGTACTTCTAATTTTTCTTTTACATCTTTAATTTTCTGAACTAAGTCAAAAACTTGTTGATTAACACTTTTGGTGTATTGTACTTGGTCAAGAAAAGCAGAAAAGTTATCGCTCCCTAAAGTGAGGGTTAAAAAGCTGTTATTGTCTAACTCATTTAACTGAACAACTAGTTCCGCCAAAATTTTTCTATTATCTGCAATCTCTTTTTCGCGACGTTCTATTTGTACTTGAATATCTTCAATTTGCAAATTAATATCGGCGATTCTGGTGTTGTTGGCTTGAATTTGCAGTTCTGTAGAAGCAATCTGAGAGTCGTAAATTTCAATTTCATTCTTCAACGAAGCTGTTTGCTGGCGTAACCTGCCAACATTTTGGGTTAACTCCCCTATTTTGCTGTTTAAATTGCTTAATTTGCTTTGAAGTTCTTGCCTAGTTTCAGCAGAAGCTACAGATGAGGCAACAACCAAAAAACCTGCCAAAACCGCCAGTGACCCACCATATTTCAATACAAATTTAAACAAGTTTTTTATTTTGATATCAGACAGTTTTAATTGCATGCTATATATATTATAACATAAATTACTGCTTTTTTCCAAATACTAGCCTTGCGTTAACTTAATCCTAATTTAAAGCTTGTTGGGCATTGCTCAGTCTTGTCAAAATTTCGTCTTTACCTAGCCCTTTGTGCAAAACAGCAGTCACTTCAAATGGCCCGGGGCTTCTTTCAAGCCCTGTTAGGGCAGCACGAAGAGGCCACAACACTGTACCATTGTCGTACCCATTATCTGCAATAAAAGTTTTTAACTTTTGCTCTAAAGTTTGGGGATTGAAATCATCATCTATCAATTCAGAAAAAAACTGTTTTAACTTTTCATATACTTCGGTGGTTGCAACTCTATCACTTTTCTTCCATACCAACATATCTGGATTGGCGTATTCAGGAGTGGTGAAAAAGTAATTTGTGCTTTCTGTAATATCTGACAATTTTTTTAATCGATCTTTTTCCAAACCTACAACAGCTTCCAAATATTCTGTAGAAAAATTTTCTACTTTTATACCAGACTGCTCCCAGTATGGTTTTAGAACAGATAGCAATTCTGCATCCGATTTGGTGCGAATATATAACCCGTTAATCCAGTCCAATTTGTTGCGGTCAAATACTGCCCCAGCGTTATTAATATTTTCCAGTTTAAACTGCTCAATGAGTTCTGGCATGGAAAAAATCTCTTGCTCAGTTTTTGGATTCCAACCTAAGAACGCCACAAAATTTACCAAAGCTTCGGTTAAGTAACCAGAAGTTAAAAAGTCTTCTACAGAAACGTCTCCCTGCCTTTTAGACAATTTAGATTTGTCTGTATTCAAAATTAGTGGTAAATGTGCAAATTGAGTTGGCTCCCAACCAAAAGCTTGATACAGCAAAATATGTTTTGGCGTAGAAGCAATCCATTCTTCCCCGCGAATGACATGGGTAATTTCCATAGAATGGTCATCTACTACCACTGCCAAATGATATGTTGGAAACCTATCTGACTTAATTAAAACTTGGTCATCTAAAATTTTATGTTCAATAACAATTTTCCCATAAATTAAGTCATCTATTTCGGTTTGCCCTTCTAAAGGAATGGCTTGGCGAACAACTGGACGTTGCCCTTTGCTCTCAAATTCTGCCATTTGCTTAGCAACTTCATCTTCAGATAAATTGCGGCAATGTCTGTCGTACATTGGTGGCTTTTTCAAAGCAACTTGCTCTTTGCGCAACTCATCTAGTCTTTCGCTTGTACAAAAACAGTAGTAAGCTTTTTTTTCAGCAATGAGTTGCTGGGCGTACTGGTTGTAAATTTCTAAGCGCTCAGATTGGACATATGGTCCATACTCCCCTCGTTGCACCACTTGTGGATTTTGAGGGTCAGATTTATCTAACACACAACCTTCATCGAATTCAATTCCAAGTTTTTCCATAACTGACAATAAATTTTCTACAGCACCTTCAACAAATCTGTTTTGGTCTGTATCTTCAATGCGCAAAATATTCACACCATTGTTGTGCCTAGCAAACAAAAATGCAAATAACGCTGTGCGCAAACTTCCAATATGCACCATGCCGGTAGGGCTTGGGGCAAATCTGGTTCTAACAGTTTTTGTAGTATTATCAGTCATAAACGTAAAAATTAGGTTTCTATAATTATAGCGAAGCTTTGTAGTTAATTAAAGCGTTAACTAAGCCAAAAGTGGCGTTTTTTATGCGGAAAAAGCGTTTTGGTTGGGTAAAAAGCCGGTAGAGCCACTCCAAACCCGCTTGGCGCATCCAAGCAGGCGGTGCTGTGTGGTAGCCAGCTAGGTAGTCAAACGTGCCTCCTAGGCCAATTCCTACTTTTATGGGAAGCTCCTCCCAATTATCCATGAGCCACTGCTCTTGAGTTATAGGGCCAAAACCAACCATTAAAATGTCTGGTTGAGCTTGTTTTATATCTTCTAAAATAGTCGGGTCAGTTTTAGATTTGTTTGATGTACCTACCACTTGCAAACCAGGGTAACGTTGTTGTAGTTTCTGGGCTGCCAGTTCAGGAGTTTTATCAAACCCTCCTAAAATATAGATAGATTGTTTTTGCTGTTCTGCCAACTTTGCAAGTACCCAAACAAATTCTGCGCCAACCAACTTTCCTGAAAATGGACCGTACATTGTTTGCGGTTTGAGCAATGTGCGCCAACCCAACCAAAACATTTGCCACCAACCTTGCACCACTTTTGCCCAATACCAACGAAAACTGTAAGGCTGTTCTAAAAAGGTTCTAGCCAACAAAATAGCTATGCCATCTGGGATAGAAATATGCGCCTTGTTCAGCAAGCTCATGGTTTTACTGTTGCGTAATGCAGCATACAAAAACTCTGAATACGGAGTCACTACAAAAGTTTTTTGGTTGTGTTGTAAACGGTCGCGAAGTAAATTTTCAATCTCTTGCTCAGATTCTGTATTTACTTGCAACCCTGCGATTGAAATTTTCTGCATCAGGAATTATTAGCTAAACAATTATTATATTCGTCTACAGTTAAGTTATACTGGTTTACTAAAGTTTTAGTGTTTTCAATTAAAGGATTAAGCTGTTCTACCAAACTGTTGTAAGTATTCCAGTCTTCTCTATTCTTGGCAGCATCTGCTTGGCTGGCTAGGGCATCAATTTGTTTGTTACTATCAGCTATTTGTGCTTGTATGCTCAAAGATGGCGCAGGGCAAATTTTGGCTGGCACGCCAAAACTTTGCACAGCCATCCACACCATTCTACCTTCAAACTGCCCTCTTCCTACTGCTACTCCAATTTCTCTAAATTTATCATGCAAAATATTGGCTCTGTGTCCTGGACTGTCCATCCATGCTTGAACCAAACCTTCATCACTACTAAAATCCCCTTCGGCTAAATTTTCACCAACTAATAAATAATCATACCCAACATCTTCTGCTAAATCAGACGGGCCTTTGCCAGTTGGAGACTCATGCTCAAAGTACTGCAAGGCAAACATGTCTTGCATTTTATTTTCTGCAGCTTTGTTAAGTTTTGAATTTTCAGATAAGGCAGGTAAATTTTGCAATGCTCTTTGGTTGTTAGTGTGCAAAATTACTCCATCTGTAGTTAACTCCCCTAATTTACCAGAGCCATCCATGCGCAATGGCCCAGGTAGCAAGGAGTTGCTCTGAATGAGACTAAGCACAGTTTGCACAGGTCCTGTACCAGACATCTTTAACAACCAGGCAGATAGTTCATTTTTTTGCACATAGAGCACTGCTAAAACGGCTAGAATGGCTATAGCAATGACATATTTGGATAATCTAAATTGTTCCATAGTCTCTTTATTATACTGAAAATATTAACTTTTGCCCAACCTTTAAATGAGTTATAATGAATGTATGGAAAAAGTAGAAAATAGATTTGCTGGCAAAAAACCTGTTGTTAAAAAAAATCCATATTTGCACTCCCCTAACCACTTACTGGCAGATGAGTTAGCACAAAAATTCAACGATCCGAAACATTTCGGATTTTATTTGAAAGTAGCTACCACTCATGACCATGCCGTACTACGTAGGCTTGCCGGGCAGGTTTTGGAAAATAAGTCAGTAACTACTCCTGGAAAACTTTTTTCCTATCTCATTAAAAAACTTAACGAAGAATTGAAAGCTAACAAAAACTCTGAATCATCCCATTCTTCAACCAAGATCGCAAAATGATATTACCCATCGCTAAATTACCAAGCCGTGTCCTCAGAAGACCAGTTGAACCAGTTAAATTTCCTTTAAAAAAATCTGATGTCCGTCTACTAAAAGACATGGTTAAAACTGTTAAAGCCGCCAACGGTGTTGGGCTTGCAGCAACTCAAGTAAGCCAAAGCTTAGATTTGGCTCTCATATATTTAGTAGAAGCTGGGCTAGCAGGATTACCAATTATTAACCCTGTCATAACAGAAAGCTCTGCTGAAACAGAAACCATGGAAGAAGGCTGCTTATCCCTACCAGGGGTGTTTGGCATGGTAACCAGGCCAAAAAAAATTACCATGACAGCTTTTGATATGGACGGAAAACCATTTACCATAACAGACGACACTTTTTTAGCAAGAGTTATCCAGCATGAAATAGACCATTTGCGTAATATTCTCATTATCGATAAGTTCGACCGCATAACCCAAGGACAAGATCTTATTTCTCAATACCAACCATGAAATTTATAAAAGATATTTTACTAATAGACATAGAAACTACTGGGCCTGTTTTAGACAAAGACAACATTATTCAATTGTCTGCCATTGTGTTAGACAAAGATAATTTACTGGAAAAAAACTTTTTCAATACATATGTTCGAGTAAGTCTGCTCGATGGCACCATTACCCAACATGCTGGCATGCTTGGTATTCCTTTTGAGACTTTGCGCAAAAGTCCAAAAATTTACGATGCATTAAAACAAATGCTGTCAGCTTTAGGTCACAATTATTTGTTAGCAATTCACAATTTCGATAAATTGCTATTCTTAAGGCATGCTTTTAAAAAGAATTTAGTACCCTGGGAATTCGATAATCACGTACTAGAGTTATGGACTTTGGGATACATTTATACTTTGAACTATGGCATAAAAAAGATGCCAACTTTCCATACCTTCCTAGACCACTTTCGCTTAAAACTTACCAATCGTGCAGACGCTCTAGAAAGAGCGAGAATGTCTGCAGAGATTTTTCGTCGCATAATTAAAGGCATATAACTCATGTTTAAAAAAGATTTTCTTTTGTTTGATATTGAGGCAACAGGCACAGATGTAACTCGTCATGAGATTATTCAACTTGGGGCTGTATTGCTAGACAGTAAAACTTTGAAAGAAAAAGCTTCTTTTATTTCCTACATTAAACCAACTAAGTGGAAGCAAAGAAGTCGTGAAGCCATGGCTGTGAATGGTATATTGTGGGAGGAACTAAAAGATGCACCTGACCTAAAAACTGTCATGAAGTATTTTGTTTCTTGCTTCCCTAAAAGTGTTACCATGGCACATTACGGTGGCATGATAGATGTTCCCTTTATGGTAGAAGCTATGAGACAAGCAGGCATAAAATACCCTTACGACTACCATGTGTTTGACTTGTGGCCTGTGTTTTATGTTTATATGGCAGGAAAAAAGCTATTAACAGATCCTAAAAAAGCTCCAGGATTTAGCTTAGAAAGTATAGCGAAACATTTTAAAGTACATATTCCAACAGATAGACATGATGCTCTTGCAGACTGCAGACTAGAAGCAGATGTGTTGCGCAAGCTTATGCAAAAAACTAAATTTCAACTGCGCTAATGAAAATTGTTTTTTTTGGCACATCAGAAAATTCTGTAATATTACTGCAAGGACTGGCAGAAAAACTTAATATTGTAGCAGTTGTGACTTCTCCAGATGCAGTTGTGGGTAGAAAACAAATTTTAACAGAAAGTTTAGTTGCCCAGTTTTGCCATAGTTCGCCTGCATTAGAAAATATCCCTGTACTAAAGCCAACACGTTTGAAAGATTCTGAGTTTTTAAACCAACTACAACAGCTAGAAGCAGATATATTTGTGGTACTGTCGTATGGAAAAATCCTACCACTAGAAGTCATAAACATGGCGAGGTTAAAAACTATAAACATTCACCCATCGTTACTGCCAAAATATAGAGGGGCCACTCCTATGCAGTCAGCTATGCTCAATGGCGATGATGTTACCGGTAACAGCATAATTGTTATGGATGAAGAGATGGACCATGGTCCTTTGTTGGCACAAGAAACAGTTGCCATAGACCCAAATGAAACATATGAAGAACTGGAAACAAAGTTAGCAAAATTATCTATCCCGTTAACTCTTCAGGTTATTGAACAATACTCATCTGGGCAACTCCAACCCATAGCTCAGGACCACAGCCAAGCTACATATATTTCCATGATAACTAAAGAAGATGGCAAAGTTAACTGGAACTCAACCTCTCAACAAGTATATAACTCTTACCGGGCTTATAAACGTTGGCCGGGTATTTGGACTACATTCAACGGACAAATGCTCAAAATTTTGAATTGCTCTGTTGCAGACGAGTCTCATGATAGTTCTGAAAGCTCGAGTGAACTACCTACTGGCACAGTTTTGCCTGGTGGCAGGGTAGCTTGTGGAAATAATTCATATCTACAACTAGTAGAAGTTCAGCTGGCAGGAAAAAAACCTACTGACATAAAATCTTTCATAAATGGTTATTCAGATTT
>CAZQWV010000024.1:0-9667 GCA_964597185.1 uncultured Candidatus Saccharibacteria bacterium | reverse complement strand
ACGGCAAGTAAAGTAATTCCTATTGGATGCCCCAAAAGGTTAGAGGCATGGCCAATGGTTAAAGGGGCAATATGTTCTTCTGCCAACCGACGACGCAACATACTCCAATATGGCCCTGTGGCTCGGCTAAGCAAAGAAATTATTATCAACATATTCAATTTTATCCTGGCGGAGAGGGGGGGATTCGAACCCCCGAAACCTTTGACAGTTTACTCGCTTTCCAAGCGAGCGCACTAGACCACTATGCGACCTCTCCACAATACTGAAACTATTAAATTCAGGTGTTATTCTAACATATTAACTAAAATATTTCCAGGGGGTTAGAATTGCTTAAAATATAAATATTAAAACAAAAAGAAAGCTGCAATATAAGTCCAAAGACAAATACTACAGCTTTCCAAAGGGAGATTTGTTTACGATGCTATTGTTTCAAATTATCGGGGAACTTGAAATCTAGCAGATAACCATTTGCCTCTTTAATTAAGTTACGGTCTTTCCCCGTTGGCAGGCGAGTGCCGAGCAATTCCAGTTGGTGCTGGAAAGTGCTACGTTTCTTGCTGGCAAACGGGACAGTGATGTCCTCAACTTTTTTGAGCTTAACCGCCACCACGCCGCGAAGGGCGTCGAAGTCATCCAGACTGCCGGAAATCCACCACTTAGATGGAATGTCGTTCCGGTTTTTGACGGTCTCCGCGGTAAAGCAGATAACGAACTTGGACAAAGGAATTAAAGTTTTTTCATCTGCCAAGCCATCATCACGAAACCGTTTCCGCTTTTCTACTTCACGGTCGTATTCTTCTTCCCTCATTACGGCTACCACACCATTCATAACAGTGTAGCAAAGCGTGATTGGATGTTGACACATCCATTCCAACCGAGCCTTGCGAAGTTTTTCATTTTTGGCAGCTTGTTTCTTCCGCCAAACATAATGCCAAACATCCCAATACTTGCGGACTACAAAGCTCCGAAGTTTTGGATAGATGATAGGAGAAATGACCAGCCAAATAAGAATAAAAGCTACGCCTTGGAGGATTTTCTTTAACCAAGACCGGCGTTCGTAACGCCATTTATCTCTGAATGACGCGAAATACATCGCGATATACAGAATCACTCCAACGCCCAAATAACACTTTAGCCCAAACCACAAGTTGGACCACGAAAAAACATTAAAAAACAAATCTAACATTATGCTAACTCCTTCAAATTTTTTCTTGATTTTTCTTTTCCCGTCCTTATTTTTCAGGTAGGAAAAGGCCAGCAATAAAAACCATTGCTAACTATATATTATATCATATTTTTATAGTTTTGTCAATGGTATAATAAAACACTTATGTTTAAAGTGTTTTTTGAATATAAAGTTAAAACAAAGATGTTTGAACGGGTTTCTGCTTTAGAGCCTGTTTTTCTTGTTCATTGTAAATTTGAATAGTGCCAAACAAACCATCGTAGCCCCCAGCAATATTTACTTTGCCCTCACGCACGCGTATGATGCTCTCTGCCAGCTGCGGCCCGGCCAAAGTTTCCAAATCGGAGCGGGATAAATCCAATAAAATTTCAAACTCGGGAGTGCTTGCTACTAACATTTCGTACGTAACAGAAACTTTTTTGATAGTTGTGCCCACCCCTAAAGTTTCAGCAATAATTTCTTCTAGTGGTATAGTGCTCTTAAACGGAATAGCTCTTGTAGGCTGCTCCCCAAATTTTTTGCTTGCTAAATCGTCTACCCGACTCATAACTCCTCGAAGAAGTTTTTTGCCGCACACAGGACAAATACCACCATACTTTTTGGTTTGCTCTGGCAGACAGCTAAACTTATGATCCCGATGCCCATCTAAATGGTATTTACCTTCTTCTGGAAAAAATTCAATAGTATGCAAAAACTGTTTTGGGTTTTTCGTGCGAATAGCTTCCATAACAGTTTGGTAGCTTAACTCTTTTTCAGACAGCTCAAGCACGTTGGCTTCCCTGCCAATTTTGCGCAGGGAGTGTGCGTCGGAATTGGAAATTAAAGCAATATTATCAAGTTGCCCTACTTGCCAGTTCATGGCTGGGTCAGAAGATAGTCCAGTTTCCACAGCGAACACATGTTTAGTTTGCTCGCCAAAACATTCCTCTAAAGTATCAAAACCTGACAATGAACCAAACACCCCAAAGTGTGGGGTCCAGACATGAGCTGGTACTAACTGCATGTTCTCATCTGCTTCTTTGCACATTTGCAGTAGCTCGTCGCAGTGTATGCCCATAATAGGTCGGCCATCTGACTTTAAGTTAGCTCCCCGCTTTTCTAACGCTTTCACCAACCTTTCTGCGGCATCAAAACTTGGCGCAAATACTAAATTATGAACACGTCTAACTTTCTCGCCTTGCTTGTAAATAGAAGCTAGTTCAACTGTGAGCATAAACAAAGCTTTAGCAGAGCCATTTTTTAACTTGTATAGCCCTGGTACAGCAGGCTCAAGTGCTTGTAGTAATTCTGCTCGCCATTTAGGGTAGGTAAAATCTCCAGTACCAATAATACCAATCCCTTTTTTATCTGCCCACAGACCAATATTCTCTGGGGTCAGCTCTTTGCTACAAGCTCTGGAATATTTAGAATGAATATGTAAGTCAGCTACAATGCGCATTAAATTTCAATTGAATAATTGTTTTTGAAAACTTATACTTTGTAAATAAAAAACTCATGTACGCCATAAGTGGTAAAATGGTCTATTTGAGAAAGCGACTTTATTGGAAAGTCGCGCACAATAACTATAGTACCAGGGCGACAGCTGTTTTTTATTTTCTCTCCCACGCTCGGCATTAAAAAAGGATAAAGGTAACAGTAAACTACGGTAGCCTGAGACAAATCAGCATCAAAAAAGTTACCCCACACCACTTTGACTTTTGAGCATTTCAAAAAAACTTTAACCCAGGCATAAATGCAACCCCACAAAGCCAGCTCATAACCAACACCTTTACACCCAACTAACTTTTCTGACATGAACAAAACTTTGCCATTATTGCAGCCCAGGTCCATCAACACATCATCTTTACTTAGCAACCCTTTCTCAACCAACACCTTTATATCGCGAGCAGCGGTTGGAATTTGAGGAACTTTGGTTCTGGCAAAACCAATAAAAGAGCTAACTGTCAAAAACAGTAAAAACAAACTCCACAATACAAATAACCCAAAAATAAAAGTTATGAACATCATCGATATATAGTATAATACAGTTATGGATAAAAAACTTCTAACAACAGCTCTAAAAGCTGGCAAGGCAGCTAGCGAAATTCTAGCTCGTGGGTTTGGCAAACAAATAACCATCAAAGAAAAGAATTCTGGGGTCATAGCCGATGTAGTAACCAAATATGATTTAGCAGCCCAAAAAGCAATTTTAAAAATCATTACAGGCAGCTTTCCAGATCACAGTTTGCTAGCAGAAGAAGGAGTCAGTGTATTAAAGCCTTCAGATTACCAATGGATAGTAGACCCACTAGATGGTACTACTAACTTTAGCCGTGGAATTCCCTATTTCTCAACTTCCATTGGGTTGGCATACAAAAATAAATTAGTTCTTGGCGTCATTAGTGTCCCAGCTACCAGAGAATTGTTTTATGCTGTTAAAGGCCAAGGAGCTTTCCGCAACAACAAAAAAATTAAAGTTAGTGAGAATAAAAAATTGCCAAAAGCTTTAATAGGCGTGTCCATGACCAGGTCTAAAGAAGCTTTGAAGCTTGGACAAAAAGCATTTTTAGCTGTTACCAATGCTCCTGCCAAACCTCGCATTTACGGTAGTATTGCCACAGATTTGGCTAGAGTTTCCATGGGAGCTTTAGACGGAGCTATTTTCAACCACATGAACCCTTGGGATATTGCAGCTGGTATAGTGTTAGTTACTGAAGCTGGGGGGAAAGTTTCTGGAGTTGGCGAAGTTCCTTTCTCACTTTCTGCCACGCAAATGGTGGCTTCCAACAAACCTTTACATAACCAGTTATTGAAGTTGGCTAAATAGGTAAAAATTCAAAAAGGCGTTACACAATTATTTCTAATGTGCGACGCCTTTTTGGTTGGTAGTATTATGATTTCAAGATAGTTGAAAGCTGTGCAAGACTTGGCATCCCTCCGTAACCTCCAACTACTTGTATGTTTTGTGAAGCAACCCAACACCCCACCATTAATGATTTCTTTATGCTATAGCCGAGAACTTCTAAAGCATATAAAAACCCTACGGTAAAAGCATCACCTGCTCCTTCCGTATCGGCAACTTCAACAACAAAAGCTGGGTGTTCATAGAATTTCATATTCCCTTTGCTGTCAACTTTGCCAATGAAAACACCATCTTTGTCTTTGGTGATAATCACTCTTTTTGGACCACGATTAGCAATCAACGTGGCCATTTTTTGTAGATCACCATTGACGTGTCCGGTAATCATTTCAGCTTCTTCATAATTGACTTGCAATATATGAGTGAGCTGAAATAAAGACCGATACATTACATCGTCAGCATTTTCACAAATGGAACTGTTGGGGACTAGCAAGTTGGAAATTGGCTTTTGAGCAAATAAGTCCTTGGTCAGCCCGACTTCAGAAGACCTGACTCCTGTTGCAACCATAAATCTAAATTCGCTTTTACCCAAACGTCTTGTTGCTTCTTGAACGTCCATTTGATATGGAGGCTTATACACGAACAGGGTCGTGGTCACAGCTCCGTTAATATTATGTTCAATACAAGACAATGTCACAGGTGTTCCTGTCATACCACGCGGGACGGATACAAGCTCAACATTATCAATTTTGAGACTTCTCGCTAGCTGCCCGCCGAACATATCAGCTTCATTCATTACTCCCAGCAGACAAGTGGATTTGCCGAGGCGTTTCAAACCATAAGCAACATTATAACTTGAACCAGATGAAGTTGGCATAAATCCACCATTCGTGTCTAACTCAAGTTCTTTGCCACCTTTTATTTCCACATAAAACTTTTTATTATGGTCGTCAATGATTAGTCTCTCGACTTCAATTTTTCGACCTTTTAAGTCTGCTGGAATCATTCCATTTTCTACCTTCACCGTAAACAAAACGTTCAGTGAAGGAAATGATAAAAAATCATAAACCATTGCAGTATTCCTCCTATTCATAAAGTTCGTTTTGTTTTTCTTGCAACGCAAGAATTATAGAAAAATCCAGCTTAAACTGGACTTTTTACTATACTATATTTAACCGCTTTTGTCCATCCCTAAACTGCATTGGAAATTTATAAAATACTACCTACAACATGCCGTGAGCATGTTCCAGGTGCTGCTTAGTGTTTATCCCAAAAACTTCTTCTGGCTGGATTTCCATAGAATAAATTTGCTCTCCAGTACGAATAGCCACTTCAATAATATCTGTTAAATAAAATTCATGCTGAGCATTGTCGCTAGTTATAGCATCCATGTGTTCCCATAACCATTCAGTGTTGAACATATAAATACCAGGGTTAACTTCACGTAAAGCTTGTTCTTCTGGCAAAGCATCTTTGAACTCAGTAATTTTTACAATATCTCCAGAGTCACTGCGAATAATGCGGCCATAATGATTCATGGGTTCGTACTTGCCTTCAAAATGTGGAACAGTAGTAGTGAACATAGAAACTTTAGCTGCATTGTCTTTATGCATGGCAATGAGTTTTTCAATACTGGCTGCTTTAATAAGTGGCATATCACCGTATAGCACCACAATGTCGCTTCCGGAAATTTCCGGTTTAGCACACATTAAAGCATGAGCAGTGCCTAGCTGTTCTTCTTGCAGGGCATATCGGTACTCCGGTCCGGCAGCTTCTCTAACTTGTTCGTGTTTGTAACCCACGACTAAAACAGTTGGGTCTAGCTCAACTAAATTTTTAATCTCTGTTAATAAATAGGTTAAAACTGGTTTATTGTGCAGAGGGGCTAAAACCTTGGGAATTTCCATTTCACCCATTCTGGTGCCTTTTCCAGCTGCTAAAACCACAATCTGAGTTTTCATAATACTAACCACAATTATACTCTTTTATATAAAAAAATAAAGCTGGGGCAAGGTGGTCAATCTCGCTCCAGCAGTCCTTGAATTACCCTTGCCAACCTACGGTGGGCGTGACGGGCAAATTTTTGTTTAGGTCCAACAAGTTGGCGTTTAATTACCTGGCGACCATTCCAGATATTTGGCACGTCAATTACAACTGGAGACGAATGTTCAGCATCATAAGAAGGCAGCAAATGCGATGGCAAACTCTTATTGCAAACCACATAATCTACTTTCTTGCGAATCTGCCTTTCCATTTGAGCGACGAAATCGCTCACTGCCCAGTCAGGTGTTTCTTTCGGGTGAGTTGTTACATTCACCACATATGCAATTTTTTTCTCTACCAGAAGTTCATTTATCCCCTCTACTTGCAAGCAAGCGATTAGGGAAGTGTAGAAACTTCCGGGTCCAATCACTATTAGATCGGCTTCCAAAATTGCTTGGCGAGCTTCAGCCAACAAACTGCAAGCTGGCTTTAAGTAAACCCTGTGTAGCTTTTCTCTGTCGTCCGCTTTATTCTTGGGGTCATAGAACCATTTTTCAATAGCTCCTTCCCCGGTAATAGTGCGGCGATTGGTTTCTGCAATTAAATTGGCTTCGTCTAGAGAGACAGGCAATACTTTACCTGAACACTCCAGAACTTCCTGCATATTAGCAATAGCAGGCAAATAACCAATTCTTTCCGCCATCCCAGTAAGCATATAATGCCCCGGAACGCTGCCATCTGCAAAACGATGATAAAGCAATTGAGCTGCCACTTCAGGTAGATGCGAAAAAGCCAAAAGCAGTTTCATAACATCGCCTGGCGGCAAAATTCCTTTTTCATTTCTCAGCATTCCTGAAAATCCTCCAGAATCTGCCATGCTAACGATTGCTGTAACATGATGCAGGTTAGTTAAACCAATTCTTCTCATACCTCGAGCAACCGTAGATAAGCCAGTGCCGCCACCCAAAATAACAATCTTTTTCTTTTTTCTCATATTTTCTCCAGAAAAAAAGAAAGGAAGGCAGGCCGCAAGCAGCACCACCTTCCAATCGGTCGTTGATGACGTTTACGCGGCTACCTTATCAAGTCCCCAAGTGTGAGAAAAACTTGATGGCTCATCTTTGTAGTCGGGCGATTGCACGATAGCCGAAAGGAAAGCGATTCTTTCTTCTGCCAACTGCTTCACGAACTCTTCGTCATCCAGTTCGACTGGATAAGCGAAGTTACACGAAGGGTTTTGACATAAGAAGTAGTTTTGCCGTTTCGGACCACAGACATAATCCAGAAATCCGTCGGTCATAAAAACACGACTGCACACTGGACATGGTCTAGTGCATCTTTGTTCGGGCAAAGCAAACACCATACCGTAAGTGTCGAAGGTGCCATTTTCGATTGTGTTTTTTGCGATGCGATTACGGGTTGAAGCACCCATGGGCTCTTTCTCTGTGTTCATAAAATTATCTTCTCCTATTTCCGAAAACTTCCATATCCGCGGCGGTTACTGTATTTGAACCGCCGACCTTTGTAACAGCGATGCCCGCTACAAAGGATCCAAATTTTGCCGCATCGATCGCGGACTTGCCAGCACAAAGCTGGGTCAAAAAACTTGCTAAAAAAGCATCTCCTGCACCTGTGGCATCTATTTCATCGCCGAGCAGGCAAGCAGGGATTTGAACTAAGTCGTCTCTTCGCTCGCTGACTACAATACCTTCAGACCCACGGGTTACCAAAATTAATTTGGCACCAAGAGAATGAAGTTGATTTAAAACTGTTTTTGTAACACGAGATTTGCCGCTAAATACGAAGTATTCTTTCTCGTTCATGCAAAGCACATCAGTGTTCCGCAAAACAGCTTCAAATAAATTCTTATTGCCAGTCAGCTCAGCTCTTGGGTTCAAAATCCGCAAAGCCGTTGAAGATGCAAATGCTGTCTGAACCAAAGGAGCTTCTTCAAGCATAATACCAGTCATAACAACTGCATCATGACCTTCCTGAGAAACTAACTTTTTGACTTCCGACAAAGGCAAATTTAAGTATTCACTTTTGTAAGAGTCCAAAGTTCGCTTATTTACGCCATTTGTTTCGATAACAACATGGGCAAAGGAAGTTCCTTCGCGGCAAGGTAGAGCAGTAAACTGCCCTTTTAGTCGGTTGCGAATTTCTAGCTCCAAAATTGTAGCTTCAAAATCTTTGCCAACTGTTGCCATCAAATGAACTTTTGCCCCTAAGGTCTCAGCTTGCAAAGCAAAATTGACACTAGTTCCGCCTATGCCATTGACCACACGATTCAGCTTTCGCTTTTCTCGAGATGAGTCATTGGTAAAGCAAGTCGTTTCCCGATTGGCAGACAAGCCAACCAAAAACTTTATCAACTTGTTATTCATATCTCCTCCCGAGATTTGTATTGTAAAGAACTATTATTGCGACTGAAGAGAACGTTTTCTCCTCATGTTAGTAACGAATAGCTTTACTAATCGCCACAGACACAAAGAAAATTATTTCATATTGTTCCACAAAGCCTTAAACACAGCAACCTGAGTCTCATACACCCCGTCATTCTCAATTACTACCCCCATAGGCTCGCCCTTGTCGTCTAAACTAATGTGTGCTACTTTGCCGTTGTAGAGCAAGTCGTAAGTAGCACGAGCTGGGACATTTTTGTCGGTAGTGAGCCAACGGCGTTCATCTAGCCCTGAAGTGTCCCCGCCTTTACCCAAGGCTATGGTTTGTACTTCTATGCCAAGCTTAATGCGTTTCTTGGTAAAATCTGGCATGGCTTCATGCACCTCATCTCGCAAAGATACAGAAGAGTAAACATAATATTTTTTTTCATGGCAGCCAGCCATGGAAGTTAATACATCTTCTAAAATCTGCCTGACTCCCTTTATTCCTTCATATAACCGAACTTGGGGGCGGCCACCTTCACGCTCAAACAAAGTTTTCAATTCCGGTAAGTTTTCTGCTATCTCTTGTTGCAACTCCTGAATTTCTTTTTGCTTATTTTCTAAAGCGGAAATTAATTTATCTGGTGATTCTGCGGCAAAGTGCTGGTGAGTTTCTGTGTTGTAGTAAGACACCAACCCTTGTTCCATAAGCGACCGTAAAATGTCGTAAGTGGTACCACGGTTAACTTTAGATTTTTGCGCTAAGGCACGCACAGGGGAGGGACCTAATTCAATAAGAGCAGTATAAACTGCTATTTCTTTGTCACCTAAACCAAAATTTTTTAATAAACTTTGTATATGCATAAAATATATTTTTACAACATTACGGCAACTAGCAGTTAGAGCCCTGACGTTGCCTCAATGTTGTAAAAATATGATATATGTAAATACACTTTTTGTCAATTTTTTTTCTACACTTTTTTGTAGACATAAAATAATACCTTATTTAAGCCAAAATTTAATAAATTTATTATACAACATTTCCCTACAAATATTTTTAGTTTTATTTAACGTCAGGGCTCTAACTGCTAGTTGAACAAACCAATAATACTAATAGATATAATATATACAAAACAAAAAACTCCCCGTTAAAGGAGAGTTCTTTGATATAAAGGGCAGCTACCTACTTTTCCACCCACATGCATGGGAGTATCATCGGCACAAGCTCGTTTTACTGCTGAGTTCGGGAAGGGATCAGGTAGGACCAAGCCGTAA